>JAICXZ010000351.1 GCA_025934475.1 Mucilaginibacter sp.
AACAACGACCATGCCGGCGCATTAAAACTGAACAGGTTGAATGATCTATCCGCAACAACCGGGAACGGAATAAGCAGCAATGACATGACGAACACCAGGATAATTTTGCCTGTGCTGTATATCTGCGGGTGACCGCCAAAAGGATCAAACAGGAAAGCCAGCAGTCCCAATACGGAACCCAAAATTATCAGCGGATGCAGGCGGATCAATCTTGATTTGAAGAACTCCAGGGCACCCATTTTTCCGATCCTATCGTCATACGCATAAGCAATAACAAAGCCGGAAAGACAAAAAAAGAAATCAACCGCGAGGAAACCATGCCCGATAAAGTTTTGGCTGTAATCGGAATAGGCCCATTCCATAAAATGAAAGGTGACAACTGCAAGAGCCGCGATTCCGCGTAAGCCATCTAAGATTTCAAAATGTTGTTTGGTTTTTAAAATGCCCGTATCCAGTTTATTCACTGGCGCAAAATAGGGATTTAGTTGGGGTTGGGGTTCAACTAAATTATTCAAGCGGAAAGCTTTGAGCTTTTCGAGTCTTTTGTTATCTAATTTACAATTTTACTGCCGAAAACTGAAGCAATTTTATCACCAATCAGTTTTCATTTTAGGCAGGTTATTGATTATCCAGTTCGAAAACTCTTCTGAAAACATTCGATTTAATCTATGAGAATGCCTATCGAAAGTTGAGCAATAAAACAACGCCGGGTTTATTCACCCAAAAAATACCGTAAAAACACCCTTTGACAGGAATTGGCCCACAAGTAATTTTATGTTAGATACTTAAACACAAACACATGGCAGAGGACATTAATATCCCAGCAGACTTGGACGACCAAGTCAAAAAAATCATTATCGTGGTCGGCGGCCTCGCAGGTATGACACCCGATCAAATGAACGACGATGACAGCCTGTCTAACGATTATCAATTCGACGCGCCGAAATTTGATCTGCTCTGCATCCGCCTGCAACAGTTGGTCCAATCGTATAAACCTGCTGGCGTAATCAAATGCAGCGACGTTAGCAGTTGTGAAACCGTAGGTGACGTTATTAAACTGGTCAGGGCAGCCTGACTTTATATTCCATGTTTTTAATCGAGTAGCCATGAACAAAAAAATCCTGATCGGGCTATGCTTGGTCCAATTCCTGATCCTCATAAAAACGGCAGTGCATGCACAGAACAAAGCGTTGCAGTCGTTAAAAGCACCGGACACTTCGGCCAAGGCCCCTACCCCTAAGTCAGGTTCCAAACCTGCTAAAGTAAGCAGCAGCGAATTGGTCATCCGCAATTCTTTCGAATCAGCAGACGAAAAAGCCAAACCTGCCAGCATCTCTCTTACGATGCCCGACGGCAAAAAAGGCAGTTACCTGATCGACGTTGGCCTTGAATATAATTTTTCGGAGGAGACTCTGACCGGCGGTCGACTGTACGGACAAAGCTTTGCACCCTTCCTGGTGTTCAAGCGCAACACCGAAATCGATCAGCCACAGAACACCTTAAAAGGTGGCCTGCAATACCAACTGAGCTTTGGCAAATCCACGGACGACCTGAACCACGTCAATTATATCAATTTTACCGCGCAATATGTCCGGGATATTGCCGACTCCAGTCACTCGGTATTGGCGACCGCCTATTACAGCTATCTCAGCAATAACATCGCAGATCCGTCGAAAGTGTTTGTCAACAGCTATCACATGATCGGCAAATCTAACCTGTTTTACCTATTGACCTTTAACGCCGGCCTGGAAGCCCAAAATATCTGGCTGACCAGCGGTGACAAAACTGGTTTCCAGGGCCGATTTATGGGCGATGCCAGCATGAGCATTGCCTGGAGGCACCGCGGAAAGGGACAAAAAACTAAAAATAGTTACGCCTGGCCGAAGCTATTTGAACTCAGCGCAGAATATACAGCGAGGTATGCAGTTCTCAACACGGGCAATGCCTTCGGCACCTGGCTACCATTGTTCAAACCTTCACTGTCCTGGTACCCACTGCTGAACGACAAATTCTCTATAGCACTGTCCTATAACAACGGTTCGGATCCAACGGCCGGTCTTCCCTCGCAAAAGTTTTGGACCTTTGCTATCCAGTTTCAAAAGTAATTACGGATATTAAAGAAAACGCGATTGATGGATCTGCCCCTGCCACCAATTTAAAAAACAAGTTAACACCCAATACCATCAAAAGACAGTTTCGGCTCCTCTATATACTAGCTTTAAATGTACTATAACAACTTAAGAAGATGCAAACCGCATTACCTTATAACCTTGTTGGCTGCTGCTAATTCTTGTGCTCGTCGGGAGAGGATCTAAAAAGCGTCGACATACAAATAAAGCCGTTTCTTTATAAGAAACGGCTTTATTTGTAGTGATCCCATCAGGATTCGAACCTGAGACCGACAGATTAGAAATCTGTTGCTCTATCCAGCTGAGCTATGGGACCTTTTAGTTGTGATCCCGCTGGGACTCGAACCCAGGACCCCAACCATAATGGGGCGTCGTCGAGTTGCGGAATCAAATTTCGCTGCAAAGATGCATAAATATGTGCAGAAAAATAAATCCATATTTTTAAAACTTTTATGTGCTCTTTACCTCACCGACACATAAACTGTTTGATAAACAGTTATTTTTCAGCGTTTTTTAAGCCATAATTTTTTATTAACCGAATATTTTTTTATAAATTAATGTTTTCATAAATGCCTTTGTTTTAGGGCAAAAACAGGGATTATGATTATTCGCAGTTATTTTTACACTTTGAAAAGTACAAAGTGTTTTTTTTACAATTAGTAAAATCATACTTTTAACCAATTTTTTAAGATAAACTTAATTTATGATCATAATTGCTGACGGTGGCTCCACCAAAACCAATTGGTGCCTGGTTACCGAAGAAGGTAAAAAAGTATACTTCAACACGGAAGGTTATAACCCCTATTTCTCGAGCACGGCATATATTGTGCAGTCACTAATGGAGAACCTTCCGACAGATTTGGAGAAGAACGATATCACAGAAGTTAACTACTACGGTGCAGGCTGCTCGACCGATGATATGCGCAATATCGTGGCGGAAGCAATGAAAGCCGTTTTCACCAAGGCCCGCGTTTACATCGGCCACGATCTACTGGCTGCAGCGAGAGCATTGCTGGGTACCAGCGAAGGCTTTGCTGCCATTTTGGGCACCGGCACTAACACCTGCATTTATAATGGTAAGGAAGTAACGCACAATATCGACTCTGGCGCCTATATCCTGGGCGACGAAGGCAGCGGTTGCTACATTGGCAAAAAGTTGCTGGTTGATTACCTGCGTGGTTATATGCCTGAGCCTGTGCGCAAGCTTTTCTGGGAAACCTACAAGCTTACGCCAGACGATGTAAATGAGCAGGTTTATACCCAACCACGCGCTAATCGTTTCTGTGCCAGCTTCAGCAAATTTGTTTACGACAACCCCGTTAATATTGAATACTCAAGAAATATCGTGCGTACTTCGTTCGAGGATTTTTTCCGCAACCTGGTAAGGCACTATCCTGATTACCAGCGCTACACTTTCAACTGCATCGGCTCTGTTGGCTACAACTTCCGTAATGTACTGGAAGAGGTAGTGACTGAAAATGGCATGGTGATCGGCAATATCATCCGCTCGCCTATAGATAATTTGGTAAAATACCACCTGGAGTTAGCCCCTAGTCAATTGTAAATTCAACCTACTCAAATAATAAAAATGAAAAGCGCCCCGGATTTCGGAGCGCTTTTTTTATTTGGAATTGATTTCTATCAGATAACTTTCTGCTTGTTCTCCAGGTTCAACTCATTCTGGAATATCTTGGAATATTTGCGGCGATCGAACTTATAAAGTTTCGCGGCACGGTATGATACACCTTTTTGTTTCTCATCAAGTTCTTTCAGGAAGCCGTAACTGAGCATCTTCTTTCTGAAATTACGCTTATCCAGTTTCTTATTCAGTACCGCTTCATAAAGCGACTGCAACTGTGTCAATGTGAACTTCTCGGGAAGGAGTTCAAATGCAATAGGCTGATAATTGAGTCTGCGACGGAGCTTGTTGAAACCTGTCTGAAAAATCTCGCTATGGTCGAACGCCAGTTTGGGTAGTTCGTTCACCGGATGCCAGAAAGCTTTACGGGCATACTGCGTAACCGGGCGAAGTTCTTTTTGACCATTGATACGGATGAGTGCATAATAGGCCACGGTAATAACTCTGCCCTGCGGGTGACGGTTTACTTCGCCAAAGGTGTGGAACTGCTGCATATGCAGATCGCGCAGACCAGTTAGTTCGTAAAGGATACGCTCGGCAGCATCGTCGATGCTTTCGTCCTGTTCCACTATGTAGCCGGGTAATGCGAGCCAATCTTTGTAGGGCTCCTCGTTACGCTCGATCAGCAAGATCTTCAATTCACCTGCCTCAAATCCAAAAATCACACAGTCGATCGAGAAAACTGAATTAAATGTTGGTAACTTTACTTCCAATTAGTAGGTATTTTTAGGTTTACGGGCTAAAGATATGTTGTAAATCTCCGAATATAAAAAAAATAAAATAAAATTCAATGGTGTAATTTACACACACTATATTCGCACTGAAATTTTTTTGCCAAAGATGTCTAAAATTAAGAAACTTGGCGTGCTAACATCCGGCGGGGACGCCCCCGGAATGAATCCCTGCATTCGCGCGGTAGTACGTACAGGTATATATAA
>JAICXZ010000677.1 GCA_025934475.1 Mucilaginibacter sp.
CCCAAAAATCCTGCTTTCGCTTGATAAAAACGTAGCTCAAAATGATGAGCGCCGCTATCAAAGGATTCACCTGCACGTTGCCGGATGAGCCTATCATGCTGTTTACATTGATCAATAGAATGATCAAACAGTATTCTTTTTTCAGCGGAAGCATCATCACCGCCTGGTAAAGTATCCAGCAATTGAATATCACCCACAAAATTACCCCGATATGATCGGGCAGCAAAGCAAACGGCGCGATCACCAGCGCAAACACCGGCCCGTAATGATTCAGGTCAAAATAGTATTGCGGCTCCGGCCCAAACAATGAGTGCTGATGAATAACATTCAGGAAATTATGCTTGTAGATGATATAGTTGTTGTAGTTGCTGGTAGTTCCATCGCCAAAATAGACGCCTTTTACTACAGCCAGCACACTAGGCACAAACCACAGAAAAAGAATAAAATACTGATTGGTAAAAAGAGCCCTGATCTTGTTCATGATAAGCGGCGACTAAAATAGGAAATAAGTGGCTAACCACGCGATTGAATAATGAACACCGAACGCCCAATGCCGAATAATGAAGGCAAAAAATTTCGGCATTCATTATTCGGTGTTCGATATTCGACATTAAAAAGGCAAGCCTTTCACCTTTATCCTTTCGCCTTTCACCTCCTTAAAAGTATCTTTGCCCCCATGAGTGCCGGCTTCGAACATTTTAAATTTAACCGACAGATACTGAACGCCATTGACGATGCAGGTTACGCCGAGCCTACCGATGTGCAGTTAAAAGCCATTCCACCTATACTGAACGGACAGGACGTGATGGGCATTGCGCAGACCGGTACAGGCAAGACAGCCGCCTATGTGTTGCCTATTATCATGCGGCTTAAATATGCGCAGGGCGAAAATCCGAGAGCACTTATCGTAGCTCCTACGCGCGAGCTGGCGATCCAGATAGAAGAAAATATCCGGGCTTTTTCCAAATACACCGACTTACGCACCATCCCGCTTTATGGGGGATTAGGTCCGAAGACGCAAATAGAACAAGTGCAAAAAGGCGTCGACATCATTGTGGCAACACCTGGTCGTTTTATGGATATTTATCTTGCGGGGCATATCATCACCAAGCAACTACAGGTGCTGGTACTGGATGAGGCCGACAAGATGATGGATATGGGCTTTATGCCGCAGATCAATCGCATCCTGGAGATAGTGCCGCGCAAAAGGCAAAATCTGCTTTTTTCGGCAACGATGTCTGATAAAGTGCGTCAACTTTCGGCCAATTTCCTCGAGTTTCCGACGGAGGTCGAGGTAACACCACAGGCCACGCCAGCGCAGACTGTTGTGCAAAAACTATATCGTGTACCAAATATTCGCACCAAGATAAATTTGCTTAAATACCTGCTGGATCAGGAGCAAGAAATCAAAAAGTTGATGGTCTTCTGCAAAACGCGTGGCAATGCGGAGGATGTTTATAAATTCCTATGCCGCCGATATGGCGATGAGGAAGTAAAGGTCTTGCATGCCAATAAGGGCCAAAACACCCGTATTAACTCCATCAATGCTTTCAGAAGCGATGAGGTGAAAATTCTCGTTTCGACTGATGTCGCGGCACGCGGTATCGATGTGAGCGATGTAAGTCATGTGATCAATTTCGATGTGCCTTTTGTAATCGAGGACTACGTGCATCGCATCGGCCGAACAGGCAGGGCATTTCAATCAGGTGAAGCGATCACCTTTTGTACACCGGCTGAGGAATATTATATCGGCAAGATCGAGAACTTGATCAGGCAGACTATCCCGGTTTTGGCTTTGCCCGAAGAAGTATTTGTTGAGGAAACGTCCTACGACGAGCGCCAGGCACAGGCGCGTGAAATCGATCTGCAAAAGCGGAAAGAGAATCCTGAGTTCAAAGGAGCTTTTCACGAGAAGAAAACTGCCACGCAACGGAAGAAGTTCGAAGCGAGTAAGAAGGTGAAAGGCGAAAGGCCAAAGCAAAAGGATAAAGGTGAAAGGGGAAAGGCGAAAGGTCGGTCCGGGAACCAAAAGGGTAGAAGGTAATTTTTTAAAATAAACAACAAAAACCCATGTCATTTCGAACAGAGCGATAGGCCGGTGCGGTAGTGTGAGGAGAAATCTTTTTGAATATGCAAGTCGAATAAGCAAGGTGGCAAAGATATCTCCTCGCCCCACCACTCATTCCCCGGCGGCTCGTTCGAGATGACATATGATAATATGAAAAATAAAATCCGTATCACACCCCTAAACTTCGCTGCCGCATTTTTCCTTTTTGTGGCCGTATACGTACTCATCTTTGGCGTTAAGGTCATCGGCGGGCACTATCCGCATGTGCTCAAGAGCGGGATTTTCGCAGCAGTATTCTTCTTGTTCGCAATCGTGGTGTCATTTATGGACATAATGCTCCGCAATTTTTTCCGCGATCTCAAAAAACTCTGGGTCATTGAGCTAAGCTTTATAACTTTGGCGATTATTTTATTTTTGATGGCCTGATAATATGAAGACTGCAGAGATTAAACTCACCATAGAACTCGACGATAACAACGTACCCGAAAAGATAACCTGGGAATCTACCGACGCGCAGAATAAAGAAGCGCTGCCGGTGAAATCAATGATGTTATCGCTTTGGGATCACAACTATAAGAATACCCTCCGCATTGACCTTTGGACAAAGGACATGCCTGTGGATGAAATGAAGCGGTTCTTCTATGAAACACTCCAGACTATGGGCGACAGTTTCCTGCGCGCCACCGGTGAAACAAACATTGTAGAAGATCTTCGCGATTACTGCGCACACTTTGCTGATAAAATGGAAATAAGTAAATAACCTGATCATGAGAATACCATCGCTAATATCATTTATTGGTTTTGTAACTCTGCTGGCAGCAAC
>JAICXZ010000084.1 GCA_025934475.1 Mucilaginibacter sp.
ACGACAACAAGCAGGATGGTGAATATGATCGCGGCAGCAGCAAACAGCAGGCATTGCGTATAAAAAACCTCGCTGAATACCTTACTCCGGCTCTGCTCATTATCCGGATCGCGTGATATTTTGCGGGTCGCTGTGTAATCGAAGCCATAGGCCACCAACAGCACAAAATACAACACGAAAGCCACAGCAAAGTTTAGCAAGCCGAACTTTCCCGGGCCGATAATACGCGAAATGACAGGAACAGAAATAATCGGGAAGACGTAGTTAGCTATCTGCACCAAAGTGAGAGACAACACATTTTTGGTCAGTCGCTTGGCTGCTATGCCGTCTTCGTTCCGGTTCATTTGTTAAATGTAGCGGAAAGTATACCGATCTGCATCATGTTGTAACGATCAATGCGCCTGGAAGCTGGCAATGTCGTTATAGAACTGCCTGAACGAACTGCGCAAGCCGATAGTTAGCAATGATGTCTTATCGTGAAAAATGTCATTCTTCTCGTCACGCAGGATGCCACCCAGTTCGATCCTCAGGTTATATTTGGGATTGATGAGGTAAGCCACTTTGCCCTCGAAGTAATACATATTGGTTGTTAAACCTTGCCCGGTATAGTTTCCGAATTGTTTTGCCGGCGAAGTATAAACTTCGAAAATATCTTTGCCGTAGTTCAGGCCGTTGACATCGAGGCCGTAATGCCCATAATCGCCCTCAACCGAAAAATCGAAACGTTTATAACTATAATTCAATAAACCTACGCCTTCGCGGAAATTGGCACCCCATGGATGCGCCATTGGCTCGCCATTCTCCGAATAATTCTCTATTGCTGACCTTGCCGCATAAGTATAAGGCTTGGCATTATTGGTCTCCAATAAATAGCTCAGGCCTTTCACGCCAAACAGGTTAGGTCCTCTGATACCTAGCTGCCAGCCATATTTATTATCCGAAGCGCCGTTACTCGAGAAGAAATCTTTCGCGTGGAACTCATTTAATGCAAATTGACCATAAACTGTTAGTCCATCTGTCACTTTAAATTTCGCGTTCGCGCCGAGGAGTGATTTGTCGGGGTCGTTACTTGCGTTGTTAACAGGCTTCAGGAAAATGATCGGGTTTACGTAGTTGAAATCAAACGGACGTTTTACCCCATTATCATCTGTAAAGAAACCCATTATATTTTCAAAGAATCCCAACGAAAGGCGATTACTCACGTTCCAGTCGAGGTAATGGAACACCCCGAACTTTTTGCGGTTGATACCATATTGCGAGGTCGACGCCGGATCGTTCATATATGTCCACATGGCCATGTAGCGCACGTTACCCAGCATGCCGGTCAGCTTGAAGAAAGGATATGGGGAAGCATAATCAGATAGCAGCATTGACCGATAGCCATCGCCTATAAAGGTTTTGTCACGCCCCAGCGAAATATTCAGGTATTTGATTGGCGTATATGACACCGTTGCTGTTACATATGACCACTGATAATTTGTATTCCCTGAATTATTCCCCACATAAGCCTGGCCCGGCACTATGCCTACCTGGTTGATATAAGTAGAGATATATTGCGGAAAGGTGGAGCTACTGGTGTATCCGGCAATGTTATAATACAATTTGTCGCTGATGGTGCCACCCAATTGCAAACCAACCGATGCCAGATTAATGTTGCGAGATCCCGAAAAATCACGGCCCGCCATCAAATCCGGGAGCACGTCCGCATAAAAAGTAGAGCCGGTGCCCTGGTAGTCTATCTGATGCTTGGTAAACAACTTTTGATAAGTGCCGCTATGTTGCTTACCGTCATTACCCAGATTCATCAGCGAATCGTAGCTTTTCTTCAGTAGCGAGTCATCGACAAAAAGTGGCAGCAGGGAAGTAAACTCCCTTGTTTTAGTCGAATAGAGATCCGAGCCAAGCTTTTGATAAAACTGGTACGAATAAGGCTGGTAAACCACCTGGGCGGATGCGGTTGAGGCAAACGCTGCGAGCACAACGATTGCAATCATCGTCCGCTGCAGCCAGGCAAAATGCTTAGTCTTCATAAAGCGAAAATTGAAATCGTTAAAAATCATGGTATAAATCTCTGAATGTGCTTCTCAGCCCAAATGTTATCATTACTGTTTTGTTATCTGTCAGGCTATTGGTCTCCTGTCTTATTAAGCCACCTACTTCAAGCCGTAAATTATATTTAGGATTGAGCACGTAAGCGATAGTGCCTTCGGCATACTTTAAAGTAGTGGACAAACCCTGTCCCGTTCCTGTTATTGAAGGCGGCAGGTTCCCGTTATCAGGAGCGGTTATATCTTTACCATAATTCACGGTGGCAGTGTTCAATCCGTATTTGGCGTAGTTGATCTGCCCCTGGAAATCGAATTTTCCGATCGAATAATTGAGGATGCCTACAGCCTCTTTGAAGTTAGCACCCAGGGGATCAGCTAAAGGCTCGTTATACTGTGCATAATCGGTGATCGGATATTGGCTCGAATAAGTATAAGGCGACGAGGTGTTATACTCGAACAAATAATTAAAACCTTTCACCATAAACAGGTCGGCGCCTCTGAAACCCAACTGCCAGGAATTACGATTGCCGTTATTACCCGGCGATGATCCCTGGTCAATCAAATATTGTCCATAGACCGTCGTCTTATTCAGCACCTTATATTTTGCATTAAATCCAACCATCGTATGATCCGGCGCGGGGTTAGATGGGCCAAACGAGGACACGAAATAAATAGGGTCGATGTAGTTTGCGTCGAAGCCGTGCAGTTTTCCCTGGTCATTGGCTTCCTCGGAGATCACGGCGTTAAAAAAGCCGATGGAAGCTCTTGGAGTGATATTCCAGTCGAGGTAATGGAACCCAGCCCATTTTCGGCGGTTATTGGTAAATGAGTTAAAATGCGGAGCGAACTGATCCTGCATATAGGCCCACTCGGCCATGTATTCTACATTGGGACCGAAGTCGACCCGCACGCGCAATAATGGATATGATGCTGCGTAATCAGACAATAATACCGAACGATAGCCGTCACCTATAAAGGTCTTGTCTTCACCGAGTTCAAAAGTTACCGCCTTATTAGCCTTAAAACCGATTAGCGCGGTTACATATTCCCAGTCGGGCGTAACGGTTGGGGCCGCTTTGTTAAAAGCTTCGCCCGGTACCATATCCGTCTTACTGATATACGAACTTATATAATTCGCAAACTTGCCCTGGTTTTCATAGCCGCTGCTGTAAAAAAAGAAATTGGATCCTATTGTACCGTATAATTGGTACCCGCGTGTGTTGAGCCAGGTAGTTTTGGGTTGTTGAAACTCGCGCCCCAACTGCAAGTCGGGAAGATAGTCGAGAGAAAAAGTATAATCTTTAGTAGTTACCTGTGCCAGGTGGCCGGTGAAAAGCAAATGGTTCAGCCAGCTTCTTTTGCTGTTGTCGACATTTAGCTCCAGCAATGTATCATACAATGGCCGCAACTTACTCGAATCCGAGATCAGGAACGGCTTGAGTGATGTGTGCAGGTTAGTCGAAGGGGAATAAACCTGTGAGTTCAGCTTCTGATAGAACTGGTACGAATAGGGCTGGTACATTAATTGTGCCCGTGCCGCACCGGTAAGTAAAATCAGAAATAAGGTGCTTGTAAAAAGTTTCTTCATAGTTACCAATTCAGCTATTTAGCATAAACCATGCTTATTCAAAATAGTTTAACGTCTTAAACCCGCCTTTGCGCAGGTAATTATCCTTCTTCACCAATTGCAGATCGCTCCGCACCATATCCCGCACCAATGCATCCAAATCATACTTCGGTGTCCAACCCAGTTTCTCTTTTGCTTTGGTGGGGTCGCCTATCAGCAGGTCAACCTCTGTTGGTCTGAAATATTTCGGATCCACCTTAACTACAGTTTGTCCAAAGCGCAGCACTTCGGGATCGAGGCCCAACTCATGCATGCGTTCCTCGTCCATATCAATTACCACACCTTTTTCATGCTCGTCTTTACCACTGAATTCGATCTCAATACCCACCTCTCCAAAAGCCATCCTGATAAAATCGCGAACGGTTGTTGTTACACCAGTAGCTATAACAAAATCC
This sequence comes from Mucilaginibacter sp., assembly GCA_025934475.1. GTDB lineage: Bacteria > Bacteroidota > Bacteroidia > Sphingobacteriales > Sphingobacteriaceae > Mucilaginibacter. The sequence goes on from JAICXZ010000084.1 coordinate 4,071, forward strand.
TCGGCTTTGTCCTGTTGCAGCATCAGCCACATGGCCTCGATGTAGTCTTTGGCATGGCCCCAGTCGCGCTTTGCGGAAAGGTTGCCCATGTACAGGCACTTTTGCAACCCAAGTACAATTTTCGATGCCGCCCTGGTTATCTTTCGCGTTACAAAGGTTTCGCCGCGTATCGGGCTCTCGTGGTTAAACAAAATCCCGTTGCAGGCATACATATTATAAGCTTCGCGGTAGTTCACAATAATCCAGTAAGCATACAACTTAGCCACCGCATAAGGCGACCGCGGGTAAAAAGGTGTAGTCTCACTCTGCGGCACAGCTTGCACCAATCCATATAGTTCCGATGTAGAGGCCTGGTAAATGCGCGTTTTCTCAGCCATTCCCAAAAGGCGCACCGCCTCAAGCAGCCGCAATGTGCCTACGCCGTCGGCATTGGCGGTATACTCGGGTGTTTCAAAGCTTACCTTCACATGGCTTTGCGCGGCGAGGTTATAGATCTCGTCGGGTTGAACCTCCTGCACCAGCCTGATGAGGTTGGTCGAGTCAGTCATATCCCCATAGTAAAGCTTGAATTTAACCCCTTTTTCGTGCGGATCATGATATAAGTGATCGATGCGGTCGGTATTGAACAGCGACGAGCGCCGTTTAACGCCATGAACTTCATAGCCTTTCTTTAGCAGAAACTCAGCCAGATAAGCCCCATCCTGCCCGGTGATACCGGTTATCAAAGCCTTTTTCATGGGTTATACATAGGTTATAGTGCAATATTATCCAAATTAATTGTAATTGTTGCAATACAGGGTCAATTACTGTTTGATTAGAATGTATTAACGGTTGGTTAACTGACGTTGGAACTCAACGTTGTAAAGTTAAGCCTGCTGGTTAGTCGACTCACCCCGACATTGATACGCTCGTCGACCCTATCTACTTCGTAAAGAGGGTTTTATAATATTCCGAAAATAAAAAGACCCCCTCGTTGCGCAGCAGAGAGGGGGCAGGGGGTGAGTCGACTGCGACGCGTTTAGACTCACCCGATCATTACTACGCTCGATCGCCCTCTCTCCGCTTCGCGCAAAGAGGGCTTATTTTATTTATTGGGAGAATTTTCTTTTTGTCCAAGAAATATAAAAGACCCCCTCGTTGCGCAGCAGAGAGGGGGCAGGGGGAGAGCCGACACGAGTGTCGGATTAAATAGCATCGCCTTAACTTAATATCTGCGCTTGTGACGCCGTCTTGCCATCACAAACTCATTTTTTCAAGCAGCGGGTTATAAAAATAACATTTTCACTAATTTTAATCGCAAAATCGTCTCATGACTCTCGAAGCTGAACGCCGTGCTATTGAAGCGACCCTGGACGACTACCGCTCACGGCTGGATGCCATCACTGATGAGCAGTTTGATGTAACGCCGGCAACCGGCGGCTGGTCCTACGCCGAAGTCTATTCGCACATTATGCAGGCAACGCTTGGTTCGACTATAGCTTTGGAAAAATGTACCTCAAGTGCTTGCCTGCCAACTACAAAGGGTCGCAACCTGGTGGGCAGGCTGGTGTTCACGATAAACAGCATCCCGATACGCATCAAAATGACGCCCATGATGGCGCAGAAAAACCCGCCCAAAAAGATCAACAAGGAGGAGGCACGCAACCTCATGGTCAAGTGTCGGAAACGGATCAACGAAGTCTTCACACTCATCCACGATTCCAATCCTCATAAGCGCATCAAACACCCCCGTTTTGGGCTGCTCAACGCCCGCCAGTGGTTCAAATTTATCCTCATCCATCTAAATCATCACGTGAAACAATTGAACCGTATCGAAAAAAATTTACGTGCCGCATGAAACCTTTTTTAATTCATATAGTCTTAACATTCAGATAATCTGAATTCCTGACATTTGTTAAATATTCCGATATGAATTTTGAATTTGCGTATCTGGTTGTTGTGGGGTTGCTTCTGTTACTAGGCATTTTCTACGTCAGCCCTTATGAATTGAAAGTTAATGAGGACGAAGACGACGAATAGTCGTTCCATACCACGATCGTCCGATCAAATAACCGGCAAGTCTGACCGGAAGGAACATTATCCCCCTATAAATTTATGGCAAAGCGCGAAGTAGACATCGTCGTTATATCCGACGTGCATTTGGGTACCTACGGGTGCCACTCCAAAGAGTTGCTCAAATACCTGAAAAGCATTAAACCCAAAATGCTGATACTGAATGGCGACATTATTGATATCTGGCAGTTCAGCAAGTCAGATTGGCCCGAAACACATATGAAAGTGGTACGCCGCATCCTCAAGTTTGTATCTGAGGGAGTTCCGGTTCACTACCTCACCGGTAATCACGACGAGATGCTGCGCAAGTTTGCCGATTTTGACCTGGGTTCGTTCCACCTCCGCAATAAGATGGTGCTCAATATCGATGGCAAAAAGGCCTGGATATTCCATGGTGACGTATTCGACGTAACGATGCAGCACTCCAAATGGCTGGCTAAACTTGGCGCCGTAGGATATGATACCTTGATCCTGATCAACAGCTTCACCAACTGGTTTCTCACTAAGATGGGCCGGGAAAAAATGAGCTTTTCACAAAAGGTGAAGGGTAAGTTCAAGGATGCCGTAAAATTCATCAATCAGTTTGAACAAACCGCGGCCGACCTGGCTGTGGAGAAAAGTTACAGCTATGTGATCTGCGGTCACATCCACCACGCCGAGATCAGGGAAATGGCATCGACCGACAAGACAGGCTCGGTTACTTACCTCAACTCCGGAGATTGGGTGGAAAGCCTTACCGCGCTCGAATATAATCACGGTGAATGGACCGTCTTCAAATACGAACCGGCCGACTTCAAAACCGAGATCGACGAGGAAGATGTACACGACACCGAGGACCTGGATGCCAAGATGGATGTAAAAAACCTGTTCGAGCGGTTTAAGCTGGAGACCCACTGATTTTTTTGTTGAAAAGTTGAAATGTTGTAAGGTTGGAAAGTTTTTGTTGCTTCAAGACTCCAACCTTTTACTTTTGCTTTAATGTTACCGAAGCAAAGGCTTCTAACGAAACATGACATTAACATTTCAACGTTCCAACTTTTCAACCTTCCAACTACCACGAAGTGAAAATTCTTTACGCAATACAGGGTACCGGAAACGGTCATATCAGCCGGGCTCGTGAAATTGTTCCGCTTTTACAACAATATGGTGAGCTGGATCTTTTGGTGAGCGGCACGGAAGCCGAGGTGTCCTTGTCGCAACCGCTTACTTATCGTTTGCATGGTTTTAGTTTTGTTTTTGGCACCAAAGGAGGGGTAGATAAATGGGCGACTTATAAACTGATGAACCTGCGCCAATTATGGAAGGATATTCATAATCTGCCGCTAAAACAATATGATATCATCATTAACGATTTTGAACCTGTAAGCGCATGGGCCTGCCGGGTGCAGAAATTGCCATCGGTTTCGCTCAGCCACCAGTGTTCATTCGTATCCAAAAACACACCGCGCCCGGCTAAATGGAACTATGCCGAATGGCTCTTTAAATATTACTCGCCGACTACACATCATATCGGGTTTCATTTTGAAAGGTATGACGACTTTATTCATACACCCGTTATCCGAGGCGGTATCCGCGAACAAACGCCAAGCAATAAAGGTCACTATACCGTCTATCTTCCGGCTTATGACGATAAGACACTCCTAAAATATCTTAGCAAAACGCATGATGTGGAATGGCAGGTATTTTCGAAACGGCAAAAGACAGCTTATCGCGAAGGCAATGTGAATATCTACCCGGTAAGTAACGAAGGCTTTAATCAAAGTATGGCCAGCTGCGCGGGATTGCTTACCGGCGGGGGTTTTGAAGGGCCGGCCGAAGCGCTTTACCTGAAAAAGAAAGTGATGATGATCCCTATGACCGGCCAATACGAGCAACGATGCAATGCATTGGCCGCATCACGGCTTGGCGTGCCGGTGGTTGAGGCGATCGACGATCGTTTTGTGCCGCAGCTAAATAAATGGATCGAAGACGATAACAAGGTTGATGTGTTTTTCCCTGATGAAACGGGGCTGATCATTGACAACATGATCAAACAATACGCAAGGCCCGGTTCCATTTCAGGTTAAGCAGTTTTTCTGCTATTATTGTCCCGGAAATCTGCAGCCCGATGATCAAACTTTTCAGAAACTATAACCCGCTGAATATGCTTTGGTTGGCGCTTATTCTCATCCTGCTGCGGGTTTGTTATTTACCGTCTATCCCTGATAAGGGCTATTTTCCCTTTGCCGAACTTTTTTCACGTCTTCACCTGGATAAATCGTACCAGGTTGTGCTGCCGCCCATGCTCAACCTATTTTTTGCGAGCACGATGGTTTTTGTGCAGGCGTTATTGCTTAACTACCTGGTCAATTATCACAACCTGTTGGGCAAATCCACATTTCTGCCGGGTTTGATGTATGTAACGGCATCTAGTCTATTTACACCTTTCCTGATGCTGGGCGCCCCATTAATGTGCAACTTCCTGGTGCTGTGGATGCTTTTCAAGATCTTTAGCTTTTATAAAGGCGATGAAGCCAAATCAACTTCATACGACCTGGGCATGATCGTAGCC
>JAICXZ010000842.1 GCA_025934475.1 Mucilaginibacter sp.
ACTTATATAATAAACTTGGCTTTCAGTTGATAACAGGGCCGCCTTCGCCGTATGAGCGGGCTAATATTCAGATGGAATTGAGGTTGAATTAAGTTTAGAGATTAGAGACTGGAGATTAGAGATTAGTGGCTTTGTGGTTGATTAATTTGTAATTAGGCGCATATAACATAAAATGTCTTTTCGAACGAGCGGCGAGGATTGTGCGCTGGGGCGAGGAGAAACTATTCTCTTGAGCCGGTTGTGTTCCGGCTGTGCGAGCGAAAAATCTTTTCGAACACATATGTCGCAGCCGTCCGCTTTTAAAGATTTCTCCTCACACCCTATCTCATAACCCACCGCATGTTCGAAATGACATTTTTTTATTCTGGCTAACCCAGCAAATCCCTGGTAAACTTGGGCGGAACGCGCTTTTTTGATGCCTGTTCGTAAGCGTAACCCAATTTGATAATTCCCTTCTCATCATACGCAGTGCTGACAAAAGACAATCCTACCGGCAAGCCATGTATAAAACCCATTGGTACAGTGATGTGCGGATAGCCAGCCATGGCAGCCGGACCAGAGAATGAATAACCATTATCGTAGTCACCATTCACCAAATCGATGCAGACGGCGGGGCCATTTGTAGGTGCTGCAATAGCATCCAGTTTATTATCCTTTAATAATTTATCGATCACATTCCTGGTGATCGTAGTAGTATTTTTAACAGCGTCCAGGTATTCTTTTGATTTCAGATCGCCTTTTTTATTGGCCAGTTCCAGCGTTTCCTGCTTAAAGAACGGCATGGCTTTGGCCTCGTTCTTTTTATTGAATTCGATCACATCAGCAAGGTTTTTCATTTGGCCGTTGGCTTTTGCGAGATAGCTATTCACCCCATCCTTAAATTCATAAAGCAATACCGTAAACTCGTCTTTACCTGCCTGTTTGATATTATGATAAACTTCAACTTCAACAATCTCCGCTCCTTTGCTTTTCATCAATTCGATGGCCTCGTGGAATAGGGCATCCATATAGCTGTTGGTTTTCAGGCCGTCCTTCTCCACTCCTATGCGCTTACCTTTCAATCCATCAGCATCCAGGAATTTGGTATAATCGGCTTGTGCTTTGCCCTGGCTGGCTGCCGTGTAGCTGTCCTGAGAATCAACTCCGGCACAGGCCGCCAATAGTATCGCAGCGTCCCTAACGGTTCTTGCCATCGGGCCCGCGGTATCCTGTGTTTTGGAAATGGGAATGATGCCAGAGCGGCTCCACAAGCCAACCGTTGGCTTGATACCCACCAATCCATTAACTGACGATGGCGATACGATTGAACCATCTGTTTCTGTACCAATACCGATAGCGCACAAGTTTGCTGCTACTCCCGATCCTGTACCTGCACTTGATCCGCTGGGATTGCGATCGAGGATATAAGGGCATTTGGTTTGCCCTCCCCTGCTGCTCCATGCACTGGTTGAATGCGTCGACCGAAAGTTGGCCCATTCGCTCAGATTGGTTTTGCCCAGCAGCACCGCTCCTGCTTCACGCAGCTTTTTGATGATAAAAGCATCTTCTTTGGCAA
>JAICXZ010000368.1 GCA_025934475.1 Mucilaginibacter sp.
GATGCGTTTCATATCATCAGCATCAGGCCCCCAAAAACCACCTGCTATACCCGAGTTGCCTGATTCGATGCGGAAATAATACCCGCCGCGCAATTTCTTAGTTGCCCGTTTTAGTGACCCGCTCCAATGTTGGTTATAAGGGATCTTTTCTTTGGCGAAACGTACATCCTTGTATATCCTGTACATGCTTTTCTTGCCCGACTGTGTTTCTATCTGGTCGTGCTTGTTCATTTCCGTAATCAGGGCATCTGCAAAATCAACCACATTGCCGTGCGCTTCCAGGTAACGGTCTTTATGCGCGCTGAACCAGTCGCGGTTGTTGTTTTTTCCAAGGTCCTTCAAAAAGTCTATGGTATCTTTCTTAATTCCGGTATATGCCATTTGCAGATATGATTGCCTCAAAATTAATCAAAACCTTTTCACAACAGGGAGTGTAACTTTCCTGATACGAAAAAATGCTGGCATCATAATTATACTACATTGCGTTGCAACAAAAGGGAGGGAAGTGTGTTAACGAGTATGATGAATATTGTTGAACCTGAATTATCTCAAAAAACATCACCTGAACAGCCATACCACATGAGTACTGTTTATGATAATTTACCTGTGGCGGTATATACCTGCGATACATCGGGTTATGTCAACTATTTCAATGCGGCGGCGGTTAAGCTGTGGGGGCATGAGCCGGAAATAGGGAAAACTCGCTGGGGCGGCGCCTGGAAAGTATACTCCTTGGACGGTGGGCCGATGACAGAAACCACTTGTGCTCTGGCCACTACAATTAAGAATAAAGTTGCTGCGCAAGGCCGTGAGATCATCATCGAAAGACCCGACGGATCGAGGCGAAACGTGCTGCCATACCCTGCGCCTATTTTTAATGAATCGGATGAATTGATTGGAGCTGTCAATACGTTGGTGGATATTACTGACAAGAAGGCCCGCGAATCTAAGGAGGCGATGCTGGCTGCTATTATTCGTTCTTCAGAGGATGCTATCATCAGCAAAACATTGGCGGGGGTTATAACCACCTGGAACGAAGCTGCTGAACGCATGTATGGTTATACGGAACAGGAAGCCATAGGTCAAAATATTACGATGATAATTCCGGAAGACCGACTGGCCGAGGAAACTCTAATCATCAGCAAGATCAGTCGGGGAGAGAATGTGGAACATTTTGAAACGATTCGTAAGAGCAAAAATGGCGAGCATATACCTGTGTCTTTAACTATTTCCCCCATAAAGAATAACGATGGGACTATTATTGGTGCTTCTAAGATTGCACGCGATATCAGCAAATACAAGCAAGCAGAAGAACAGCTGCAGCGTTATACCCATAACCTTGAGCTGTTGAGCGAAGCGGGCAAATCAGTTAACGATAGCCTTGATATAAACGATATTCTGCAAGGCGTTACGGATGTAACCACACAATTAACCGGGGCGGCTTTTGGGGCGTTTTTTTATAATAAGTCTGATGAGCACGGACAATCGTATATGCTATACACTTTATCTGGCGCTCCCAAGGAAGCATTTGAAAAGTTTGGCACGCTTCCCCATACAGCCGTTTTTCGCCCCACATTTGCCGGCGAAGGTATGGTTCGTTCCGACGATATAACCAAAGATCCGCGATATGGCAAAAATGCACCGCATTTTGGTATGCCTAAAGGGCATTTGCCTGTGGTAAGCTATTTAGCTGTGCCTGTGATCTCAAAATCAAATGGTGTATTAGGAGGCTTGTTTTTTGGCCATCCTGAGGCTGGAAAATTTACCGGGGAACATGAGCAATTGGTGGCTGGTGTGGTAAGCCAGGCGGTCACAGCGTTGGATAACGCCAGGCTATACGAGCAGGTAAGGGATTTGAATGCTAAAAAAGATGAGTTTATCGGTCTTGCCAGTCATGAACTAAAGACACCGGTAACCAGCCTGAAAGGTTATCTGCAGATATTTGAAAAAAACATACCCGAAGGTGACAAAAACAAAACTTATATCAAAAAAGCCGTTCAGCAGGTAAATAAGCTTTCGGCACTTATATCCGATTTGCTGGATATATCTAAGATCGAAACCGGTGAGCTGCCGCTAAACTTTACCTTTTTTGATCTGAAATTGTTGATGAAGGAGGTGATTGAGCTGACGCAATATTCTGCAAAGTTTCACACCATAGTTTTTAACTGCAATGAGGATGAAGTAATGGTAAGGGCCGACCGCCAGCGGATTGAGCAATTAATTGTTAATTTAATTTCCAACGCCATCAAATATTCACCGAATGCTAATAAGGTTGTTGTATCGCTTTATCAATCGGGTAAGAGAACATGCGTATCCGTAGAAGATTTTGGCATGGGCATTACGCCCGAACAGCAGGAGCGCATCTTTTCACGGTTTTACCGGGTGGATGAAATAGCCGCGCATATATCGGGCCTTGGTATTGGCCTGTATATCAGCCAGGAGATCATCACCAGGCATAATGGCACACTGAAAGTCAGAAGCGAGTATGGCAAAGGTTCGACATTTAGTTTCGATATCCCATTATAGAAATTATCTCAGGTTAGTAATTCATAACTGCAGAACGGCAAGGGCCATTTTAGCGACAGTGATCGCCGGCTCAGGATCCGTTTTGTCATCGAACGACCAGACGGCTGAAAGTCCCGCCCAGGCTGCTATCCATTGCAGCAAACGTATTTTGTCATGTATGGCTGCTTTGGCAACCACTTCCAACTGCTGCATAAGTCGGTTTGGCGATGTTGCAACGGCTGCATCTGGATTACAGAAAATATTGGCGTAATCAAATCCACGCTCACCGATTAATCCTTTTGGATCGATGGCCAGCCAGCCGCGTTCGCCAAAATCGAGTACGTTGTCGTGATGAATATCGCCGTGAAGTGCAACAATCTCTCTTTGGTCCTTTAATAATTTTTTTGCTATCCCGTCGGATTCAACAAATATTCCGCCGAGTTTCGATGCCGCAGATTCAAGGTCTCGAAACGTGGTGTCTAATTGCATCAAATTAGCAGGATAAGGCGGTTGATGACTATGCAGCTTTGCAATCGTATCACACAGAATACGGCTCGCGTCATCATCACGTCCGGTCTTAGCCATTTCAGCGAGCGAGCGACCGCCCGTCGCCCGTTCCATCAGCAACGCAGCATTATCATGTTTCAGAACCTTTGCCGCGCCCTTTCCCTGCCACCATGCCATCAAATAATTTCCTCGCTGGTCCCCGCCTGCACTTGTTATTTTAAGCATGCATTCAATATTATCGTAACGCACCGGTTGAAGCAGGCTGTAAGGAGTACTGAAAGGCTCCCCATCATTCTGAAGGCGCCAAAGTTGTTTGTAATAAGCCAGCCGGTCATGCATCGGGATAAAATTAGCATTAATTGCTATAGGGTTTTCAAACAACACCTTTATTTGGCCGTTATAGCATAGAACAGATTTACGGCGTTTAAAAAACTTTGTAAATCTTTAACCGAAAAACCATGAAAACCTACGAAACCCTGGTAGATGCCACCTCAGATCTTGCAAAGCGCGGCTATAGAGCTAACCTGAGCCTTGAGGGTGACACTATCGACGATAAAGAACACGATATCCATATGGGAGCTGACGATTTCAGCATCGACGAGTTTTACCGTTTCGAGGGGGAGAGCAATCCTTCAGACATGTCGATCGTTTATGCCATCAGCTCGCCCAAACACCATCTAAAGGGTGTACTCATTAATGCCTATGGAACATACGCCGACAATAGTTCATCGGCCATTGAGGCAAAGCTTCACCATTACATGGTAAGCACACATTTGCACGCGGAGGATAAACCGACGGAATAAGAGTAGCAGTGGCAGTAGGAGTGAGGCCTTTTAACTTTAGGCTTTAAGGCCGAAAAACCGACTGCTACTGCTGCTGCCACTGCCACTATAATTTCGAAAGTAACTTCCTCCCCCTGGATTGAATAGCCGCTGTGCCATCGCGCATGAGGAAGCGGAGTTGTTCGGCGAGTTCTTCTTTGATCCAGGGATAGCGTTCGCGGATGTTGAACAGGGCCTCGGCTGCAAAAACCTTTACAGCTATCAAAACTTTGGGGTCAATTATCCAGTCAAAAAATTGCTCAAGGACGGGAGTGAGGTCGATGTATTTAAGTTGGGTCTGCACCGGAGCTGCCGCTTTTGGCGATGTAATGTGCATAATTATCTTGGCATAATGCCTCTTACAGCTCGGATTTATTACTTCTCTAACTCTTGAAACCAGGTATTCAATGTGCTCCACATACAATTCTGGCTTCTGCAGGAAAAGGTTTTCAAGCAGCCATGCCGCTCTGAAAGCTATTCCATGGTCATGGTGAAAAGTAATATCAATCAGATCGCGAATGGCGAACTGTTCCTTTTTAAGGATAGAAGATAGTTTAACCACCTTCTCCTTGCCAATACTTTTGCTTATTTCCCTAATCAACTGGTTGCAGGAGAGCATACTCCGCCCGTGTTTAAATGCAGGCAGATAAATTTAGGATTTAGAGCTTAGAATTTAGAGTTTCAGTTCAGTCTTCGCAATGCAGGTAGCTCAATATATAATTGGCCTTATGTTTTAGCATGGGTGAGGCATAGAGCATCA
>JAICXZ010000720.1 GCA_025934475.1 Mucilaginibacter sp.
ACCTTATCATTCAGGTAATAGCCTTTTTCCACTTCGTCAATTACCTTGCCCTTCATGTCATCTGTAGGAGAAGGGATATTGGTTATAGCTTCGTGCAGCTCGGGGTCAAACGCTGTCCCGATGGACTGCATTTCTTTAAGACCCTTTTGCCCTAAAATATTTTTCAGTTTCTGCTGGATTAATCCAACCCCCTCTTTTACGGCATTTACGTCGGTCGTGTTTTCCAGGTGACGTGCAGCGCGATCAAAATCATCCAAAACAGGCAACAACGAAACAATTACGTCCAAACCCGCGGTTTGCAACAATTCCTGGCGTTCCTTGGTGGTGCGTCTTCTGAAATTATCAAATTCGGCATACAAACGAAGATATTTATCATTAGCCAGTGCAACCTCTTGCTTCAGCAACTCCTCAGGAGTCGGTTCTTCTGTCATGACATCATTGCCTTCTGTCGCGACTGACTCATTGTATTCGGTATTTTCGGTTTCCTCTTTCTTTTTTTTCTTTAGCATATCATTCAAAATCATGATTCAACACTGCAAATCAATAATTCTGCCATTGCTTAAAAGCAGACATCGTGACAGCCTTTGTTTAGTTGTCAGTTCATAGTTGGCAGTAGGCAGTTTTACTGGCAGACTTTAGGCGCGATTTGCGGCTACTTTTTTGAGGTGGTCAGAAAGCCTGAGGGTAAGTGCAACCAGTGTCAGCGTTGGATTTGGAGCCGCAGCAGTGACATAACAAGATGCCCCCGCCATAAACAAATTGGCTATGCCATGCACCTTACAATTGGCATCTACTACGCTGGTTTTGGGATCATCGCCCATACGGGTAGTGCCCATATGGTGCCAGCCGCCGCCGGTGAACTCGGGCCAGCTGTTATCATTCACGTCGCGCAGATATTCCATTAGCCGAACCCGGCCTTTGGAGGTTTTGCCGATTTCCTGACCGATAATTTCATAGATGCTCCGGATGCTGTGTTTCTCAAGAGGTGTGAGATCCCAATTTAGCATGGCCCGACGCATTCCCAGCGCATCGGTTTCAGTGTCCAGCGTTATCCTGCTGTTGGGATTGGGGGACTGTTCTACCCGGGTAAATAGTTGATATGAGTTGTATCCCTTTTTGTTTTTTGCTTTATCAACGGCTTCTCCAAACTTTCCGAAAGCTTTTTTACGTTCATTCGGATCGCTCGATTTCCAGATATCGATAAAGGCAGGCTGGTGCCTGGCCGCTTCAAGAGGGGAGAAGGAGGCAGTGCCGTTCAGAATTTTGTGCTCGTCCTGTTTTTTTGCGGTGATGCCGAGCTCGGCCCGCCATTTCGTTTTTCCGAATTCTATTGAGTAGAGTTTAAGCAGATCTGGTTCGGGAAACCACATCTCCGCCGACTTGATCTCGAGATGTTCCATAAAGAAACGACCAACGTTATCGTTGTCATTACCCAATCCTCTGGGAGCCTGCTTGTTGGAGGCCAGCAATATGCGGGCATTCTGAACCGAGCAGCAGGCTACCACAAAGTATTTTGCCTTAACGGTATGCTCTTTGCCGGCAAGGTTTTTCACCGTCACCTGCTTAATAGCCGAGGCATTTTCATTGGCCGTAATGTCGACTACGTTGGCGTAGGTGTACAAATGAATATTAGGTGAATTGACAATGGTATCCTTGTACTTTTCGCCAAAACGCGTCGGCGGACTAAACTGCCATATTTTGTTATAAAGCGCCTCAGGATCGAACGGCAGGGACACCTTGGAAGGATCCTGTTTTATCCAATAATCGTAGCTATACTCGTAAGGGCCAAGGTCGAGATTCTTTTGCGCGCGGGCATAGAAGGGGTCAAGGTCCTCGCGTTTTATTGGCCAGCCGCTATGCGGTACCCAATCCCGTTTTTCAAAATCGATCGGCTCAAATACCGAGCAGAAACCCGCCCAGTGGCCAGTAGTCCCGCCAAAATAGTGCAATCGGGCTGATTCTAGCGGATAATAACGCTGGCCGGTTTCTTTACCGCGGTACAGATCCTGCATAGCGGCCTCATAATTGAAACCACCACCCTCCAACAAAATAACCTTGTAAGGTTTATTCATCCACTCCAGGGCCATGCTTATGCCCGCCGCGCCGGCGCCAATGATGCAAATGTCTCCCTCAATCAAAGTATTATCAGGAAGGGTCTTGGCATCGATATGCATGGCGGTTTATGAATTTAAAATTGAAAAAAGGGCGCATTGCCGGGCTTCAGTCAATGAAAGTACCCAGCCGCTGACGGTGACAGTCTTGTTGGTTTGAAAATCCTGTTTTACGCGATTATCCAAAGCTGCCTCGATGGCTTTTTTGTCGCCTGAAGTTTCGTTACCCGAGAGAATTTTGGCAAGTTCGGTTCTGTCATCTTCGCCACGGTTCGCCTTACGATAAGCGAGTCCGGCTTCGGTGATGGTTTTTACGTCTGCAATATGCGAAAAGAAGAGCGGTAAGGCCAGCGGATTATCTTCCGGTTTAGAACAACTATCCAGCAAAGGCATCGATAGCACCAAAGCCGTATAAGCCGAAAGTCTGACAAATGCTCTTCTCTCCATAGGTTAACCAAATATAGGATTCGCAATATTTAAACCCGCAAAAACACTTTCTTTTTGTACATGAAATAAAGAAACAGCCATTTAACTACCAATACACAAATGGCCAACATAACAGCGCCCCAGGGTTTACC
>JAICXZ010000290.1 GCA_025934475.1 Mucilaginibacter sp.
TTCCGCAATAACGCCTGGTTTTTCTCCGTCTTGCGTAATGAAGTTATGTGAATGAGGTGTTTGCCGGTTACAAGGCAAACCGCTGTCAATGATTAAAACATTTCTTAATGCTCGTCCCAAAGCCATTGCTGCCGAAAGTCCTGCATAGCTTCCGCCCACTATGATTACGTCAAAATTTTTGTTATCTGTCATTTCGTTAAAATTTAAAAAAGCTGTTAATGGAAAGGTAAAGCTAAAACTGATAAAGCAGGTCCCCCTTGTTTAATTAGTTCTCGTCTTGATATTTTTTCGTTTCAGTCAATTGTTTTTTAGATGTGTGTCACTTTCCAAATGTGGCGGAATCAATTTGTACATTACAGGGGTTACTATACGCGACAGTATAGTTGAACTGATCAGGCCGCCTATTAATACAATCGCTAACGGTGCTATCAAGGGATTGGGGTTCAAGGCAATTGGAAGCAAGCCGCAAATAGCAGTGATGGATGTCAATACCACCGGCAGGAAGCGGGTTTCTCCTGCCATCGCAATCGCTTCATCAATGCTATGGCCCTCGGCACGCAGCTGATTGGTAAAATCAACCAGCAATAGCGAGTTTTTAACCTGTATGCCTGACAGACCTATAAAACCAATAATGGATACCATTGACATTGGGTTGCCGGTCATGAGTAACAGTACCACGCCACCCAGTATGCCTAATGGTATGATCGACAGCACGATGATAATCCCTTTAAACGTTTTGAACTGCAGCAACAGCACACCGACGAAAAGAAACGTGCTCAGGATGATCACCGAAAGAAAGTTACCGCCTAATGCATCGCCTTCCGATTCCGCTTCTCCTGACAGCTTATAATAATACCCTGGCGGCATTTTTATTTTATTAAGCTCCGGAACAACTTGTTTCAGTATATCGTTGGCCAATACATTGTCTTTGGTTAATGAGGTGACTTTTGCAAAGCGCGATTTATTGAAATGGTTGATCGCCGTAGGGGATGTTTCAAAAGAAATGGTCGCAATCTGGCTAACCAGTACCGGAGTGCCCTGAATGTTATTTACATACAGGTTTTTAAAGGCATCAAGATTCGAAAATTTTTCTCTCGGAAGAGTAATGACAACGTTTCGTGAATCACCCCGGTCGTCAATATAATCCCCGACGGTTAATCCTGCTACTGCCATCCGGATCACTTTGTCAATGTCGCTCGTCAGGACGCCCAGGGTGCGCGCTTTCTCTTTATCGATTTTTATTTTGACATCCGATTTGTAGGTATTTAGTTCATTATAGACATAAAACGTACCGGGATTTTTCTTCAGTATATCTTCGACCTGGAAAGAGAGCTCACGCAGCTTTTCCTGGTCGTCCCCAAACACCCTGACTACGATATTCGCTTCAATCGGCGTTCCCTGTTCAAAATCTTTTACTTCGATCCGCGCATAAGGAAAGTCTTTGAATTTCTGCCTGAGTTGTTTAATCAGATCTGTTTTCGATTTTGGACTTGCCTCTTCGTCCAGTTGAACAAATACCTGTGCAAAATCAGGCTTTACATCCTGCTGGTGTACATTGTAATAGATCTGTGGATTGCCTTTGCCCAC
Organism: Mucilaginibacter sp.; assembly: GCA_025934475.1. GTDB lineage: Bacteria > Bacteroidota > Bacteroidia > Sphingobacteriales > Sphingobacteriaceae > Mucilaginibacter. The sequence continues at coordinate 1,588 of JAICXZ010000290.1, forward strand.
GTTAGATGTGTAATAGACTATCTCTTTATGTTTCTTCAGTTCACCTTCTACCAGCCTGGTCACCCGGTCGCTTTCGGGAATATCCGCCTGCAGGGGCAGTTTGATATTGATCAGGAACATCGGTTTTTCAGAGGTCGGAAAAAGCTTAAAGCCTGTTTGTGTAAATAAGAAAAAAGCAAGTCCGCTTAGGGCCAATGAGATCCCAATGGTGGCTTTAGGCCATTTTAAGGCAAGCGGCATTACCCGGGCATAAGAGCTGGTCAGGAAACGTTGCAGGTGCTTTAAAAAAAAGTTACCCTCGCCATGTGTATGGGTTTTGAGCATCCGGCTGCCCAGGAAGGGAACAAGTGTTAATGCCACGATCATAGAAGCCAATACGCTGGTCATCACGGCCATCGGCAGGCAGCGGATAAATTCACCGGCCATATCGGGCAAAAAGGCAAGCGGCAGGAAGGCGATAACCAATGTAGCCGTACAGCCTACAACCGCTATCCCGATCTGTTGCGTACCTTTCAGGATAGCGTCCTTTCGCGAATGCCCCTCGCGGAGCCACCGCTCAATGTTCTCTACCACCACGATACTGTCATCCACCAGCAGTCCCAATGCCACCACAAGCCCTACGATACTGAGCTGATTTAAGGAATATCCCAGTAAATTCATGGCAATCAGGCCCAGGGCAAGAGAAAGCGGGATGGAGATCATCACGATCAGGGATGCTCTGAATCCCAAAGGCAGCAAAGTAATGATCACCAAAACGATGGCCAAACCAAAGTCGAATCCCAGGTGGCCCAAACGCTCGGATACCATGTTAGCCTGATCGAAGTTTTTGACCATGCGAATATTATTCGGCAAGCTTTTAGAAAATTCGTCCAGTACCGGCAAAAACTCTTTCTGTGCGCTGGTGATATTCACATTGGCTTTCATGCCGGCCGTAACCAGCACACAACGGTGCCCGTTCAAACGGGTAATATGGTCGACCGTTCCGTCCTTGTAGCTCACATCGGCCACATCTTTTAAGTAGATGATCTTCCCGTTGCCATTATAAATAACGGTATTGGCGACATCTTCGACAGTTCTCAACTTGCCGCTGGTCTTTACATTGAATACTTTACTCTCCAGGTTGATGCTGCCCCCGGGGATATCTACAGCTTCGCTCTGTAAGCTGCCAATCACTACGTTGAGTGGTATTTTTAACTGGGCGAGTTTGTCGAGCTGCATATCGATCCGGATTTCCTGCTCCGGCATCCCGAAATATTTAACATCCTTCAGATTGGTGATCTTCTCCAGCCGCGTTTTCAAAATATCCGCTTCATCTCTGAGTAATTTGCCGGAGGCGTTGTCAGAAACCAATGCCACTTGCAGCACCTTTACATCCGTGGAGGAAATCTTTTCTGTTTTGATCAAATAAATATCCTTTGGAAGTTCACTGTTTTTCAAGGCATTTATTTCGGTGGATATTTCCTGGTACTTATTGTCGATATCCACACCGTATTTAAACTTAGGCTGAATTACCGCAACGCCATCCTCTACCGTGGTCAGGATTTTTTCGATGTTTTCCAGTCCATAGATCTTATTCTCAATGGGTTTTACAACCTGTTCTTCCATATCTTTAGGACTGGTACCCGGATAAATCACGGTGATCAGATATTGCGGTGGGTGGGTGGTCGGATCTTCCGACCGTGGCATGGTAAACAGTGTCAGCACGCCGACTACGGCGACTAATAAAAATATGATGAGCGTGAACTGATAGTTCTTAACCGCAAAATTTGTAATCTTCATGGCCTTACCTGATAATTTTAATGATTGACTGTTCGTTGAGATAGGCGCTGTTCGAGATCACGATCTGGTCTATTCCTTCGAGTTTATCTTTGAGGTAAACTTCCTGGTTATCGAATTTTGAAATCGTCACCGGAACTTTTTTGACTCTATCCGCACCTATTGTTGTAAATACAAATCCCTTGGTGCCATCGGCTTCAACCAGTGAACCATAAGGAATGGCCATTACATTTTCGCCCCGGCTGGTCGCGATTTCTGCTTTACCAAACATGCCTACTGCAGGTTTTACACCGTTTAGTTTAAGCTTCAGTTCTACCTGGAAAGAGCCAAGCGCCTGGTCTGCGACCTGCGATTTTCGAAATACTACTGCATCAAATTGTCTGCCGGCATAACCGTCCAGCGCTACCTTCGCCGTTTGGCCGGTCCTGATAACGGCCCATTCAAGGTCGGTAACTCCCACTTTCAGGGTATAGCTATTGTGTTGCTCAGTCGAGTTAATGAGCAGCACCGGCATTCCGGGAGCAATAACCTCGCCTTCATTCGCAATTTTTTTACTTACAAAGCCATCGGTTGCTGCGTATATCTTTGAATAACGCTCGTTGAATGCAGTGGCCTCACGGCCTTTGCGGGCAACATCCAAAGCGGTTTTGGTATTCTGTAATTGCTCCAACGTAAAAACGCTGTCTTTATAAAGGTTGACGGCACGGGCATAGTCCCGCTCCGCCTTCTCGACACCCAGACTGGACTGGGCGAGGCCGGCTGATATTTCGGTGGAATTCAATGTAGCCAGCAACTGGCCTTTTTTAAAAAACTGGCCTTCTTCTACGAAGATGCGGCTGATGACACCACCTATTTTAAACGAGTATTTAGCCTCGTCCTCTGTACTTACCAAACCTGTAGCCCTGATGTGGCCAGGTATTTCCAACATGGATACAGAGGAAACCTTAACAGGAATGATATCGGGTTCCCCAAGTGCATTTTTGGCTTTTTGCTCATGTTTGCAGGACGCTAACAGAAGCACGGTGATAACCAAACCGGAGAGTAATTGAATTTTTTTCATGATGTTTTGATTATTGAATAGTGAAACTGGCATTGGCCCGCTCGATGGCTGTATTGGCGATCCAGGTGTCGAACAGGGCTATATTGGCATGCAACTGAGCATCGATCAATTGATTCTGGGCATCCAGCAGTTCTATATAAATAGCCATTCCCTGTTTATATAATTTCAGCATATCGCTGTAATAGGTCTGGCTGGCTTTTAGCTGGGATTGTGCTGCATTGTATTGGGCGATTGTGCTTTGCATATCAGCCTGCCGGACCTTAAGCTCGGTAAGCAATTGCTGCTGTACGTAATCGGTCTGAGAGGCGATGGCCTCGCGGTCTGCAATCGTTTGTTTGATCCGATAGCTGTTTTTTCCAGATGAGAACAGGTTCCATTCCAGGGAGATGCCAAATAAATAATAACGGCTCTGGTTATTGAACTTCCAATCAAATGCTTGTGAGCCGAGATCGACGGAGGTGCCTACTTTCGGAATAAGATATGATTTGGCAAGGCCATTCAGGTTGCCGTTAATGTCTTTTGCTATCCGGAGCTTGGCTAATTCCTCCCGGCCGCCGACATCATTGCCCAACAGCTGATCTTGCGCAGGCAAAGCAGTTATAGAATCCGATTGTATACTGTCCGTAAGTGGGCGGTTTAGCAAAAAGTTAAAATAGTAACGGGCAGACTCGGCGGTTTTCTTTGCCGAAATAAGCGAGGCATAGATCCTGGAAACTTCATTCTGGCTCCGGATAACGGCTGTTCGGTTCACTTTACTATTATCGAACAGCTTGGTGTTGACCCGCCGTCCCTCTTCAACCAGTCTCAAGGATGATTCACAGATGCTGGTGGCATTGATAGCTTTCAGATAGTTATAATAAGCTGTCTTGATGTCTTTAACCAGTTCGCGTTTGTAAA
>JAICXZ010000625.1 GCA_025934475.1 Mucilaginibacter sp.
ACAAATGTAAAGCCATTAGCATCAGCAAAACGCTGCTTATAAAAGCTATAGGCTCTGTCCAGGCTCGCCTTATCCAGACGTTCGGTGGTGGCTATCATCCTCCTGAAATTATGACTGCTCAAAGTAGCTGATACTGTATCCTGGAATACGCTGGTTGGATCAAGACTGCGGTTGGCCAGTATCGATTTAGTTTGCGCAATATTAGATTGCCAGATATCCGGGTCTTTACGAGGTTGGGTAAAATACAGGTATACCAGTTGTAGCGCGGTCTCGAAATCCTTAGGAGAGGCGCTACCACTAATCCCTTCTGAAAGTTCTCGGATGTATGGCGAAACGCTCAGGTTTTTACCACTGAGCATTTTCTCCAACTGTATTTCGCTAAAATCGGCAATACCACTGCTACCAATAATACCGGCAGCCAGGTTGGCCGAAGTAAAATCTTCATCGCTAGCCAGCGAGGTGCCGCCAAAATGGTAGCCGTTAAAAAGGATCTGGTCGTTTTTAAAAGTAGTTGGTTTCAAGATCACTTTTACCCCGTTGCTTAGCAGCAATGTGGCGGTTGCCAGGCCCTTATCAGCTTGTACGGTTGTTGTTTTCCCCGGAGTAGGTTCTTTTTCAAGCAAGGGTTTATTGCTTACATTATCCACGTATGGCTTTACATCTTTACCGGCATCGCTGATCCATTGAAGCAGTGTTTTCGCATTGGGAAGGTTATCTTTTTCTTTATCCGGTGCTTCTACTATCACAGCGCGGTTCTGATCACTGATATATTTACCGGCAAGCGCATTAATTTCGCTTAGCTGAATGCTGCCGATATTATCCTTGGTAAAGTTATATTCCCATGCTATACCGGGAATGGCCTCACCATTCAGAAAATTCTGCTGGTACTCCTGAACAAAATTGACTGATTTGGTTTTGTCCCGTTCTTTGTAGGTATTTTCTACCTGGGTGAGTACATCCTGCTTTGCACGATCGAATTCCGTTTGGGTAAACCCAAATTTGCGTGCTCGCTCCGTTTCGGCAACAACTGCTTTAACGGCTTTTTCGAGCTCGCTAGCTTTCTTGGCTACAGCAAGTGAAGTAAACGCATCCTGGTGACCAAGGAAGCCGCTATAGCTGGCCCTGCCGAACAAGAATGGCGGATCAGCCTTTTGCAGTAACTCGCCGAGGCGGGCGTTCAGCATCGAATTAAAAAGTTCGTTACGGATGCTGCGTATATAATCGGCCTTGGTGCGCACTTCCACTTCGGGGTGACGAACAACAATTTCGGCGATCGTATAAGGAAATTCCTTATCCGTTGCGATCTTTACCTGCGTGCCAGGTGTTGGCGGCACCGTATATTTAGTACGCGGTTTTTCATTCGCCGGGTTTTTCAGATCAGAAAAATTGTCTTTGATCAATTGCTCTACATGTTTCGGATCGAAATCGCCAACTGCGATCACCGCCTGCAAATCGGGGCGATACCAATCGTGGTAGAAACTTTTGATGGTCTCGGGCTTGAAGGTTTTTAGGATATCCTCTTTACCAATAGGCAAACGCTGGGCATACCTGGAATTGTTGAGCAATACCGGTAATATCTGGTGTTGCAATCTTTCCTGTGCATTTTTACCGCGAAGGCGCTCTTCTTCTAAAACCACACCACGCTCATCATCAATCTCTTTGGTATCAAAGCTTACGTGACCGGCCCAGTCGGCCAGGATGTCGAATCCTTTTTCAAATACCTTAGTGCTGTCGGTTGGTAGTGGTAACTGATAAACAGTCTCGTCAAATGAGGTATAAGCATTGAGGTCGGCGCCAAATTTTACCCCGGCTTTTTGGAGGTAATTTACCAATTCGTTTTTCGGAAAATCGCGAGTGCCATTAAAGGCCATGTGTTCGGTAAAGTGAGCAAGGCCTTGTTGCGGATCAGTCTCCAGTACTGAGCCCGCTTTATTCACCAGGTAAAGTTCGGCCCGATTCTTCGGCTCAGTATTTTTACGAATATAATAGGTGAGGCCATTCGGCAATTTACCAATGATCACATCCGGGTCAACAGGGAGTAAGTTGCCCTTGATATTGACACCCATCGGCTTTTCTTTGGGCGATGGCGTCGGTCTTTTCTTTACTTGTGAAATTGCCGGTCCGGCAATAACCAATAACGATAAGGCAACCAGGTATAGGTTTCTTTTAATATTCATTTATTTAAAGGATTAATGATAGCTAAGATGCAAACGAATTAGGTGGTTTCAAAGTATTTGTTGTTTTGGGTGATCGGCACACATTCAAAAACGCGTAACTTGCAGCTATGTCTGCGTTGAATAAAAATCTGCAAAAACTGCTCGATATAGCTCAAAAGAAAGGGAAGTTGGGGATAGGTCTAATGTCAGGCACATCTCTTGATGGGCTCGATATAGCTCTATGCAGATTTAAAGAGAATGGCTTAAACACGCAGTTCGAGCTTCTCGAGTTCACAACTGCACCTTATGAAGAGCATTTCAAACGTGAAGTCCACGAAATTTTTTCCAAACGGCTTGTCGATCTTGAGAAGGTCACGTTGCTCAATGACTACATTGGCACCTTTCATGGCGAATTAATACTAGACGCACTCAAAAAATGGGGCATCAATCCGGCAGATGTCGACTTTATTGCCAGTCACGGGCAAACCATCTACCACGCGCCTAAAAGCCTGCATCAGCAAATTGAATATCCTAATGCCACACTGCAAATTGGCGATGGGGATCATATAGCCGTCAAAACCGGCATTTTAACTGTAAGCGATTTCAGGCAAAAACACATTGCTGCCGGAGGCGAAGGTGCGCCGCTGGCGTTGTACGGTGATGTGTTATTGGGCAGCAAAGCAGGCGAAGACCGGATATTGCTCAACATTGGTGGCATAGCCAACCTCACTTATTTGCCTGCAGACGGTAATTTGGATAAAGTGCTATGCACAGACATCGGCCCCGGCAATACATTGATAGATGCCGCATGCCGCCAATACTTCGGTCAGCCTTATGATAAAGATTCGCTGATTGCACTTTCAGGAAGAGTCAATCAAAAGCTATTGGGCGCATTGCTCGATCATCCTTTCTTCAATGAAGATATGCCCAAAACAACGGGACCTGAATTATTCAACCTCGCCTATATTGAAGATGCCC
>JAICXZ010000367.1 GCA_025934475.1 Mucilaginibacter sp.
ACTGCTTGCTAACACAGCTGCAAAAAGCAGCAGGGGTAAATAAGGTCTTTTCATTTCTGCTTGGCTTTCGCTTTATACGATATAAATATACTTTTAGTTATTCAAATCATCGACATATTAACCATCAGGCAATTAATAAATATTCCAAACCTTCGCTGCCGGCAAAAAAATAAAAAGGGGTTAAAACCGTCCGCTTTTGTTTCACCCAGTGTACGATTCCGAACGCTTTAGGAGTAGCTTTAAAATTTATTTTGTTGAAAATCAACTATTTACTAAATGGGCATATACATTGGCATAGGTGAATCAAATACTCACAGTCATGATTACCGATCAAAATTTAAGCCGTATGTGGGAAGGATGCCTCCGCAACGAACGCAAAGAGCAGGAAGCTTTATATCGCGCACTTGCACCAAAAATGCTTGCCGTTTGCATGCGCTATGCCAATGATAAAGATGAGGCGCAGGACATTTTGCAGGAAGGCTTTATCAAGATGTTCAACAACGTGCATAAATACCGCGGCGACGGCAACCTTGAAGGCTGGATCCGCAGGATCATGGTGCATACCGCCATCTCCCGCTACCGTAAGCTGAAACCCATGGTACTGGTTGAAGACATGGCCGAAAATGATCTGGACGTGAGTGCGTCCAACAACGCCAATAATCTTGAGGTGAATGATCTGATGAAACTGGTGCAGCAGTTACCCAATACATACCGGTCAGTATTTAATCTATATGCGATCGAAGGCTATTCCCACCAGGAGATCGGCACCAAGTTGGGTATTACAGAATTGTTATCGCGCACTACGCTTTATCGGGCACGCAATATCCTGAAAGAAAAATTATTGCAGCTAACCAGCACCGAACAGTATTACCTGGCCGGATAATTCGGAATCAAATCCATCAATATATATAGTCTTTGCTTCGGCTTCCGGAGGGGAAGCCGGGCTGGGACAAACGCTAATAGTTAATTGTAAATGGGCATATGGAGGGTGGCCATATTCTTTACAGCGGCAATGATACTTAGTATTGTTGCCTTTTTGCATTTGTTTCGCAAGCGGTAGTCGGGAAAGTCCGGAAGTCCGCGTAAGTCCGAAAGATGATTTGTAGGTCAGTAATGAGTGGTGAATAGTGATAATAATCCAACTCAGCATTCAAGCTTTTTCGCAACGCCCAAAATCATCAATCAAATTTATACACACGCTTGCTGCTTAGCACAACCAATTCCGGCTTAAACCCTTTGCCTTCTATATTTAAAACTACTTCATCGGCAATGGCCTTTGCTTTGACATATGTAATTTCCTGATTAAAAGACATCTGGATTCCGGGAGGCTCAAATGAATACGAAAATTCGTCATTGCATACCTGAAAGTAGAGCCATCCATCTCTTTCGATTTTTCTCCATTCATAGGTGTTTGGCGTCATCACTTCATCAAAATCTTCGCTGGAAATTTCAATATCTCCTCTAATCAGAAATTCGAAATCCTTACCTGTGCTATTTAGTAAATCAACCATACTTTCATCGGGCTGTGAAGAGTTATCCAATGTCTTTCTTTCTCTTAAGAAGCGGAACAGTTTCATCCCTAGAATAGAAAATTATTTGCAATATTTCTTCAGTGCATCGTGTGCGTCTTTCGAACCAAGCTCAATCGCTTTGTTAAGATCAGCACAAGCAGTGTTATCCTTTTGATTGATTTTCGCGAGGCCGCGCAGGTAAAATACCTCATCATTTTTAGGCTGATACTTCGACGCCTCTTTAAAATCTGCTTTATATTGTTCGATGTATTCCGGTAAGAAACTTTCAGCATAACCGCGACGGGCGTATACCTTAATATTGTCTAGACTGATATAGAGGCAACTATTATAATCATCTACAGCTCCCTGGTAATTTTTCTGCAGCAACCTGATATTGGCCCTGAAGAAGTAAGCCTGATCATCGTCCTCTTTGATCTTTATTGCTTCGGCTATATCTTTCAACGCGCCGTCAATATCGTTGCGAGCCACTTTGGCGCTGGCCCGGTTGTCGTAAGCCTCGCCAAGGCTATGCTGCAGTTCGATGGCCTTATCATAGTCGGCAATGGCGCCGGTAATATTGTCCAGGCCTTGTTTGGCCACGCCGCGATACATAAAGTAACGGGCTTTATTCCCATCTTTTTTGATCATGCGGTCAAAGACCGTCAGGGCCTCGTTGTATAGTCTTCCATTAGTGAGCGTTCGCCCCAGGTTAAGATATAAAGTGGTATCATCAGGGTCAACTTCCATGATCTTTTCATAATCGCGGATTGATCCTTTGCGGTCGCCTATCTGGATGCGCGCTGTTAAGCGACGTAAGTAATACTCGGGATTACCGGGAGACAATAGGACAGACTTTTCATAATCGGCCAAAGCCTGCTCATAGCTATGCTGATCCATCCTGATATCGCCGCGGATGGCGTATGCGTAATCATTCTTTGCGTTGATTTCGATTGCCTTGTCCAAATCTTTAAGCGCCGCTACGGTATCATTTAATCCGTATTTGGCCCGCGCCAATGAGATATAGGCATAGCTGTTTGAAGCGTCCAGTTTGATAGCCTCTTCTGCATCCTCCTTTGCGCTGGTGTAAATCTTGAGGCCATTCTCAGCATCCGACCGGCTTTGAAAAGCATCAGTGCTTTTATTATCGAGCGAGATAGATTTATCGAAATCAGCAATCGCTCCTTTTTTATTATTCTGATTGCTTTTTACGATGCCATTATACAGCCAAAATGCAGCATTGGTACTGTCTCGCCGTATCTTGTTGCCAAAATAAGCCAACGCCGCTTCTTTGTCCCTGCTATGTCCCAATGCCTGCGCCAGGTATTTGTAAGCGTTAGGCATCTTAGGATCGAGCTCAACAGTGCGCTTGTAATCGTCTATTGCCGCCTGGTAGTCGCCGATATTTTCCTCGGCATTCGCCCGGTAAAAAATAGCGTTGACATTTTTTGGATTCAGGCTGATAGCTTTTGTAAAATCGGCAATGGCGCCTTTGTTGTCGCCCAGATTCCCTTTAGCATTAGCCCGATAATAGATCAGATCAGAATTGTTCGGATCCATTCTTACGGCTATATCATAATCCTCTACAGCTCCTTTATAATCATTCAGATTGCTTTTGGTAACACCACGATATTCGTACAACTGCGGATCCTTCGGTGTTATCCTCATGGCGCTGGTGAAATCGGCTAGCGCTCCCTCGTAATCACCCGTATTTGATTTTGCATTGGCGCGATAATGATACATATCAGCATTGCGCGGATTCATGGAGATAGCCTTGTTAAAGTCGGCTATAGCGTTTTTATAGGATTTGATCGCGTTGTAAGCATCTGCCCGATAGAAGTATGCGTTTATGTTATTGGGATCGAGCTCGATGGTTTTGGTGTAGTCTTTTATTGAGTTAACGTCATCATGCAAATTGGTATAGGCATTTGCTCGATAGAAATAGGCTTTGGATTTTGATCCATCCATCTGAATAGCCATGGTAAAGTCGGCTATGGCGCCCTGGTAATCCTTCCTGTTCACCTTCTCGTTACCGCTCTGGATATATTTATCGGCACTTTGAGCGGCGCAATAAAGGGGAAAAAGGAAAAATATGATCAATATTCTGCTCATAACTTGCTTACCATTATCTGAACGGCCTTAAAATTAACGACAATGATCCGCTCGACCCATCGCCGGTGTTACGACCACTGATAAACGTACCCGCGGTTACAAAAACCGAAAACTCATAACTGAATGCATGTCCGTAACTCAGAGAAACCTGGTTAAAGGCAAAATTCTTATCGATGGCCGGGTTTACGTTGAACGCTTTAAAATCACTCTTCGAATAAAAGCCACCGATTGACGCCGAAACCTGGTTCTTAAATTTTTGATCGAGGGATATGCCAAACGTGGCGCTGTATCTATCCTGCCACGGCCCCTGGCTGCCAAAATATTGACGAATGCCATTTTCAAGTGTGAAAAAAGTATGGTCGCCAAACAAATGGCCGCTGCCTGCGAATGAGAGTTTCAGCTCGGCGCCGGTAAGACCATAGCCCAGCGCCTGGTTATTGGTATACATCGGCGTTATCACCGTGCCTTGCAGCATGATATAATAAATATAATTAATGTTGGCCAGGTAATAGCGGATGCCTGTTTCAAGATCAGTAAGGCCGCGGTTACTATTGGTATAGCCAGTTTGTGTGAAGCTATTGGTCACGTAAGGCAATTGCGCAACTAGGCTCCACCGGCGACTGATACCATATTCGGCTGCCAGGGTAAAAGTGGTTGAGGTAAACTTGCCATTATTGGCAAAAGGTCTCAAAACCTTCAGCGAATCCCAGCCCTTGGTGGCAAAAAAGTATGTTACCGACGGGTTAAGCAGCAACCTTCCCGGCCGTAAGGGGAAACCGTCTGCCAGGCCTCTTTGCTGCAGCGTTGCCAGTAATAATACAATCGCCAGTATTTTTTTTATATGGGTCTTTATCAATCTCATAATTAAAATAAGGCGAATGTATCCCGCATCCAGCGGCCCTCAAGTTCTTTATATTTTTCGCTGATCTCGTGCGTCAGGTTCTTAAAAACCATGATGCGTTTCTTACCTGGAA
>JAICXZ010000432.1 GCA_025934475.1 Mucilaginibacter sp.
CCTGCCAAGCCGGCATTATACAAGCTCATTTAATTTACTATTGCGTATTACGTAGTCGTAAAAATCCTGGAAGGTAGTAATACCAACAAAATCTTCGGGCTTAACTTTAAACGGGAAATTGCTTTCTATTACTACAACAAGGTCTATATAATCAAGACTGTCCAAGTCCAGGGTTTCCTTTAGGTTAGCATTGGGAACCATCGCGCTCTCATCAATTTCAAACTCTTCGGCTAAAAAATTGTTGATCTTTCCAATAATTTCTTCGTTGCTCATCTTGCGATCTAGGTTTAATTGTACTTCTTTACTATTAGGGACGAATTAGTGCCACCAAATCCAAAAGAATTAGACAAAAATACATTAATTTCTTGTTCTACTGAATTTTGGGCAATATTTAATCTAGCAGAATCTTCATCAGGGTTCTCAAAATTGATATTTGGAGCCACAAATGAATTCTTCATCATTAACATGGAATATACGATTTCACTGGCGCCGGCCATCCAGCATTCGTGCCCTGTCATCGACTTGGTCGAACTAACCAAAGGATTACGCTGACCAAAAACTTCATAAATAGCTTTGGCCTCACTTGAGTCACCAGCCGGGGTTGAAGTTGCGTGGGCATTAATGTAGTCGATTTCAGAGGCAGAAACTCCTGCATCTTTCAGCGCCATATGCAACGATCTTACAGGGCCCTCAACAGTTGGATTGGATATGTGGCCACCGTTGGACGAAAACCCATAGCCTATCACTTCTCCAAGAATATTGGCCCCTCTTTTAATGGCTGATTCAAGGCTCTCGATAATAACCGTAGCTGCGCCGCCGCTTGGTATCAGGCCATCGCGCCCGCGGTCAAAAGGCCTGGATGCTTTGGTAGGATCAGCCTCGTTAACCGAGAATGCCGATAGCGCATCAAAACTGGCCATGCCATATTGATTGATTTCCTGCGCTCCGCCACAAATTACACATTCCTGCAGCCCGCTTTTTATCATATGATAACCCAGGCCGATAGCATGTGAACCGCTTGCGCAGGCCGCACTTATGGTGAAGTTTATACCCCTCAGCTTAAATATAGTCGCCAGGTTCATCGTTACGGTCGAGTTCATGGTTTGAAACACAGCACCCGAACCAATCATCATGGTATTCTTTTTTTCGCGTATAGTATCGGTGCAATCGATAATTGCCTTTGCCGAACTATCATTGCCATACAGAATGCCAACCTCTTTTTCACTAAGATAATCAGCGTCTATACCTGCAACTTTCAAAGCTTCAGCTGTTGCCACATAGGCATATTCCCCCTGCTCGGGCAGCATGATCCTTGATCGCCTGTCTAACGCTTCTTTTAGATCCGGCCTTTCGACAAAACCGGTCAACCCCGACCGATAGCCAAATTTTTTCCGCTCCTCATCGAGTATGATACCCGATTTCCCCTTGTAGAGTGAATTGCTGACCTCGTCCAGATTTTTCCCAATACACGAATAGATTCCCAAGCCTGTAACAACTACTCTGTTCATCCAAATAAATTAATGGTGGTGAAGTTATAATTTTTTTTAAAAAATATGGCTACACGTAAAACAAAATGACAAATTCTGCGTTTCTTGGACTTCTTTGCCAGGTAACTCTCCTCTACGAATAAAGTCCGCCATTAATTGATAAAACTTCGCCCGTTATATAACTAGCATTTTCCGAAGCTAAAAAACCTACCGCATGAGCGACTTCTTCAGGGGTACCAAACCGTTTTACAGGGATCATTGATTTCAGTTCTTTTTCGTTAAGCCCCTCGGTCATATCTGTCGTTATAAATCCGGGGGCAACCGCATTAACGGTGATGCCTCTGCGGGCAACTTCCTGGGCCAATGCCTTGGTCGCACCTATAACGCCTGCTTTAGCGGCTGAGTAATTAACCTGGCCCGGCAACCCTTTTAATCCAGACAGGGATACCACATTGACGATACGCCCGTACTTTTTCATCAGCATGCTGTTTAGAACCGCCCGGGTAACATAAAAAAAGCCATTCAGACTGGTTCCCAATACGTTGTCCCACTGCTCATCTTTCATCCACATCAAGAGGACGTCGTCCTTTATGCCAGCATTATTTATAAGCACTTCAATGTATTTTTCGGAGTTAGTTTCGATCCAGTTGGTCAGCAACTCGTTGACTTCGTTTTTGTTGGCTACGTCAAACTTTAAAAGTTCGCCATCGCCACCGTTTTGTCTTATTTGGTCGAGGGTTTTTTGGGCCTCCTGTTCGTTGGCTTTGTAGTTTACCAGGACGTAGTAACCCATGTCTGCCATTTTATAGCAAATAGCTCTGCCAATGCCTCTTGATCCGCCGGTTACTAATGCGCATTTCATGTTTTAGATTATATTTTAATTGGTGTGATTGGTTGATTAATGATTAGAATTTAGGCGCCATCTGAATTTGGCCCTATCGAATGATACCGGTCAGAACGAGTGTGAATGTATTGTATCTTCTATCTTAACAATGTTTCCTTTTACGATTTTTGGGGTATTAAAGTTTAGCGAAAATAGCCACAATGTTTAAATTTTCAAGAGCCCCTATAGGAATAAACTATAAATTTATTTTGACCGTATACGGCGTGTTGCTGACCAGGGAAAAACAGCATATATTTAAATTAAGTAATTGTGAAGAAAGCCCGATTATCAAAATTTGGTTAAATTTGACCAGCGAAAGACCGGGCCTTAAGCACAATTTGTTTGAATTACCAACGAGATCTGATTTAAACCTGAGCTTACGTGCAAATTTGTTTAGCTAATGACCGATTTAGAGATAGTGAAAGAAAAGTTTGATCAGTTAAAGATTTGCGTAATAATACCTACGTATAACAATGCCGGCACATTGGCTGGTGTTATATCGGAGGTTGCAAAATACACCGAACATATTATTGTTGTAAACGATGGTTCTACAGATGGCACGTTGGAAATTGCCCAATCGTATCCGTTTGCAGACTTAGTAAGCTATTCCAAAAATCAGGGAAAAGGCTGGGCGCTGCGCAAGGGCTTTGAGCGCGCGGTTAGTCTCAATTATGACTATGCAATAACTATCGATTCCGACGGACAGCATTTCCCAAAAGATTTACCAGCTTTTGTCGACAAACTTGAAAGTGCTCCGAATGCTATTATCGTGGGCTCGCGCAATATGGGACAAGCTTCAGTACCCGGTAAAAGCAGCTTTGGCCACAAATTCTCTAACTTTTGGTTTAAGATTGAAACCGGCATCGACTGCCCGGATACACAGTCGGGGTTCCGTTTATACCCATTGCAATCACTAAAAAATATACATTTTATAACCCGTAAGTACGAATTTGAAATAGAAGTACTGGTACGCGGCGCCTGGGCCGGCATCGGGATCGATTCAGTTCCGGTGACTGTATATTATGCACCGAAAGAGACCAGGGTGTCACACTTCAGGCCTTTCCAGGATTTTACCCGCATCAGCATTTTAAATACCTTCCTGGTGGCCATTACATTTGCCTACATCAAGCCCCGCGATTTTTTCATCAATCTTTTTCAAAAAAAAAGGGCTAAGCAAATGTTTATGGATCAGCTCATGAACTTTAACCAGTCGGACGAGCTGAAGGCGGCTTCTATTGGCTTAGGTGTTTGTATGGGCATAATGCCTATCTGGGGTTTCCAGCTTATTGTAGCGCTGTTTTTTGCAGCGATCTTCAAGTTAAACAAACCGCTGGTCATCATTTCTTCGCACATCAGCATTCCGCCGATGATTCCTGTTGTGATTTTTCTGAGCTATAAATCGGGCAAATACTGGATGGGCGACAAAAATGTAGATATTGCCTTTAGCCGGCATATCTCCTTCAGTTCCATTGGTCAGCACATGGAGCAATACATTTACGGAAGCATAACCCTTGCCCTGGTTGCCGGTTTATCCGCAGCATTATTAACCTTTATTTTGCTCAAATTATTTAGCCGAAAAGCAGCCTCTTCTTTTTGAGCCGGTGTATTGGATATGGAGAAATTTTTACTTGCCGTAAATAGCTACTTTAGAAACAATCGCCGGGTATTTTATATCGTTTTTACCGCCAGCTTTTTACTTATTGCCTACTTCGGTTCTAAGGTAAAGTTCGAAGAAGACATTTCGAAAATTATACCGCGGGATAAGACCACTGATAAGCTTAACGAGATTTTCCAAAACTCAAAG
>JAICXZ010000442.1 GCA_025934475.1 Mucilaginibacter sp.
ATAGATATTCAATGAGTATAATTCAGTTCCCGAAATGCACTTTCGATTGCCGACTTAAATTTTTTAAACGATTCTAAGTTTTCAAGTTTTTCTATTTTGATTTTTTGCCCGATTGGTTGATAAAGCTCTCCAATAGTTAATTGTAATCTCCTTTTCGGCAAATGTTCCTGAGCTATTCTAAGAGCATTTTCAATTACCATTTTAGGATCAGCGATGGATTCTGGATGCCGATTTATTTCCAATTCTTCTTCAGATAGTGACGTATTTATTTCATTCTTAAACAAGTCTTTATCAGCTAGCATCCAAGATTCAGACATTGTAATGGGAACGATTGGAGCTATAATCCCGCATTTTCCTTCCGGTGTTTCATTGATAGCGTTAATTGCAGGCGTAATTTTATACTTCCGAACGTTTATATCATCAGTGTCATCGGCATCAACGTGAATGCACAGGATAAATATGCCGTTTTCAAAAGCGGCTTGTGCAGCATACGTGACCTTATCAATAAAATTTGCAGATTTAGGAACATTTAGAAAAATTGGATCATAAACGTCTATTTGACCTTCACAATTAAAAGCAATATCCTCAACGGTATTTTTAATAATCGTTTCTAAAAAGCGCCGGTCTGTAGAGCCTTCTGTGATATAACCGACTGTGACAATATTGCTCATCTCTCTGGCTCACTAACAACGTCTTCAGAGACTTCGTTTTCAAGGTACGACACTAGTTTGGCCAGCGTCATTTTCCTTTCGTTTTCCGAAAATTCAATAATGGTTTGTTGATCGCCCTTAATAACAGGAAGCATTTTTGTTATTTGAAATTTTTGCCGTTTATTGTTAATATTATTAACTTGAGTTACCAACTCAGAAAACCAAATTTTATAAACTTGAGGATTTAATTTGAATATTTCCTTGACTAACCCTGGAGAATGGGAATTGATGATTGTTTGTCTTAATTCTGATTCATCGTCTTCAAAATTAGAAACTAGATCCTTTAACAAATTTGCTGTCATTTTCATTCTTGCCGGATGTATTCCATTCTCTGGCTCCTCAAAGCAAATTAGTCCATTATGAGTTGGATCGTATAAAAACACACACAGAGTTAACAGTCTCAGAGTCCCCTCAGACAAAACTCTTGATGTAAACTCTCTGTTATCCTGCGTTTTAATCTGAACTACAAATTGTTTACCTACTTTATCATCAATTATGTCTAAATCAACAATGCTTGGCAGGAGTGAATTTAGTCTTCTGATTATTCCTTTAATGGCCTCTGGATTATAGCTTTTAATTCTATGTAACGTAGACGCCAAATTTTGTCCGGTGTGTGTTAAGTTGTCCTTTGCTAAATATGAACTTGGCTTTCTTAAGTCCTCTGGATTCAGCTGTAAAAACTTCCAATTTCTTATTTCCTCTCTTGCAGCTAATGCATGGGGAAAATCAACGGAATTAACTATACTTAAAATAGCCTGATTTATATTGTTCAAAGAAAACTCCTTCTTTATTCCGCCTTTACCGTCTTGCCTTAAATTTATTCGTTCATTTTCAGTGTCGATATATGGTACGCCTCTTTTTCCTGTTTTTACTTTTGGGCGCCAAGTGTCTATATTAACTTTAGATTTCGGCATATATAATTTTATCCATGAATCATTGTCGTGTCTTATTGGATTTAGTGATTCTGATAAAATTACAAGATCATCAATACCCCTATCATTGGTGATTTTTTTTATTTTAAGCTGATAATTTAGGCGTGTATATTTTAGTAAGAACTCTCCTCCAAATTTGTCTTTAATGTTTTTGTCTACCAAAAGATCCACCGAAAAAAATATTTCTGACGAAGATTCGTCCTGCGAATATTGGGTAAAAAGTTCGTTAGAGTCGCCTCTTTGTTCGCTAAATGCTGTTTTGAGATCAGTTTCAACTATTCTCGTTAAAAGTTGCATTGCGTCAAACAAATTGCTTTTCCCTGATGCATTAGCACCAACAATAACTGTTAATGGAGCAAATTCCATTTGGAAATTGTGGAATGTTTTAAATCCATTAACTTCTATTTTGGTAATCATCTGTCGATTTGAAAAATAATATCTACCCGCTATTAGAGCGTGTTAAATCTTGGCAGATAGTGGATAATATGCCCTATAATTTTCTATAAATATAGCTTTTAATAAATATCACGCAAAGATATCACATAACAACGACCAAGGTACGTTGAAAGCGAGTTATTAATGCATAAAGGCGTTGAAGCAATTAATGCAGTATCTCCAGCAGTTCATTCAGCTCCGCTACTTTTTCGGGCGACCCAAGGTGTTCATACGAAGCGATCAGGTTACGGATTACCCGTTTAATAATATCCGTATTGGAGCAAGGTTCGTAAAATTGTTTGTCAAATTTTAAGTTCAGCTGCTTTAAAAACATATCCACATCCCGACGGCCGAAAATGAACCCTTTATTAAAAGCGTTAATATAAAATAGGATGCCGCCCTCAAATTCGCTTTGCATCGTCTCGTCGACGTAGGCCAGGATAAAATGCTGCGGCAGGTTTACCCCGTAAACAGGGATATCCAGCTTTTGGGCGATGATGGAATAAATGATCGCCAGCGATATCTGGTTGCCGCGGCGCGTATCAAGCACCTGGCTTATATAGCTGTTTTGCGGGTCCTGGTGATTGGTAGTGTTGCCGCTAAACCCGTGAATGTTATAAAATACATGATTGATAAGCTTAACCTGTTCCGAGGGGCTTGCATCGTTCATCATTTGCAGCCAGATGTCGCGCTTAATGCTTTCTACCTGGTTGATCACCTTTTGTTCATCCAGATCGGGATATTGGTAACGGTTTACGATAAGGATGCCCCGCAGCAGGTCGAACGAGCCGCTTTGATGCCACAACTTTAAATCGTTTTTTACCATCCCGAACTGTATCTCGTGCACCAGGTTGGCCAGCCTGTCCTGTTGTATCGCATCAAAAGCCTCTTCCCAGGCCGACTCCAGGTAGTCAATTGCTTCCGTTCCTAACGAAAGCAATTTTTCGTGCACATGTTCATATATTTCTTTATCCGGGTCATCGAGCAACCGGATCAATGACTTTACTTCTATGGGATCGATCATACTCACTTCATGCTAAAATACTAAACCTTTATATATTTACCGCCATGTTCAATTTAAGGTTTGTGAAGGATTACCTGTGGCATAGGCTAAAAGCTAAAACCCGGCATGGCCTTCACTCCCCGTTTGTTTACCGGCTGGCTGATAAAATAATTTACGATTTTAGTGCCAAAACAGTATACAACGAAGTAGAATCGATCCGCAAACAACTGTTAAATGACAGCAGGATGATAACTGTAACTGATCCGGGCGCACGATCACATATTAATAACCGCCGGGAAAAAAAAGTAAGCGATATAGCCAAGCAAGTACTAAGCCCCAGGCTGGCGCAATTACTATACAGGCTGACCAACGATTTGACGCCGCGTACGATTATAGAGTTACATACCTGCCTCGGTATTACCACCTTATATCTGCAAAATGCCGCATTCCAAGCCAAAGTATATACACTGGAGAGCTGCCCTGAAATGGCTGCTATAGCCCGCGATGTTTTTAACGAAGCACATGCTGAAGGGGTCGAAATAGTAAGCGGAAATTTTGATGATACGCTGCCCGGTGTCCTGGGGAATTTAGAGGGTCTCGACCTTGTATTTATTGACAGAACTCATCAAAAGGAGGCCGTCCTCAACTATTTTGAATGGTGCCTGCCGAAAGTGCACGACGGCACACTGCTTATTTTCGATGATATTTATTCGAGCGAAGGCATAAAGGAAACCTGGGCGAAAATAAAGGCGCATCCAAAAGTTACCGTCACGATCGACCTGTTTTGGATAGGACTGGTATACTTTAAAAGGGGACAGGCAAAAGAGGATTTTTTAGTGAAGTTTTGACCCGTCGTGCCAATCAGTGGCATCGCGCAAATCATTAAAATCTGTGATCAAAACGATTGTCCCAGTGAGATGTAAAACCCGGTTTCGCGGGGCTCGCCGGCAGGTTTTTGACCCACGCCATAGTCTAACCGGATACTCAGGCCTTTATCCGCGTCAAAAAAGTAGCGGACGCCCGCGCCATAGTCGGGTTTCAACTCGTTAAAGGC
>JAICXZ010000756.1 GCA_025934475.1 Mucilaginibacter sp.
CTCTCCAAAGGGGTGTCTTTTATACACGAATGTCAGTTTAATTAACAATAATGTCAGTTTTGTTTACTTCAAATATCTGAATTTTAACGAAAATAATTTAAGTCGCTGCTAACTAATTAATTAAAACCGCTGCATCTTTCCCCTAAGATGAAAAAACGCATATTGGTTATCGATGATGATGAGGATATCCTCGAGGTCCTGAACATCATTTTGGAAAAGGAGGGCTACCAGGTCATTCTCTGCAATAATGGAGAGTCGGCCAAGCAGATCGCGATGCTTCAACCCGACTTGGTGATGCTCGACCTGAGGTTGTCAGGATCTGAAAAGGGAGGAGCCGAGATTTGTTCTGAGATCAAATCAATCGATGAGCATCGTCATTTGCCGGTGATGCTGATATCTGCTGAAGCAGATGTGCCCGGCATAGCTCACGAATGCGGCGCTAACGCCTGGGTGCAAAAGCCATTTGATATTCATCACCTGGTGCACCAGGTGCGAAAGTTTGTAGTATAACAACTGATAATAGTTAGTCATAAATATTTCTAACTAGCCTTATCCACAATAGGGAGTTACGAAGTTTAACTCGGTATTATTTGTTTTTCAAAGGCCTCGTTGAGGGCTTCGCCGTTTTAAAACTTCGTAACTCTTACTAATCTTTTCATTAAGCCGGTTTCACCGGTTCCAGCCCATGCTTTTTCATAACGGCAATTACTTTTTGCATATCTGGCGGTCCGCCCGCATTGATCACCTCAGCCATTTCCCGAAAATAAGCTGGTCCGATGGATGCCGGTGACAAGGTGCACAACACCCTTACCGTTTTATCATGCAGGTTATTAAACCCATGCACCACGCCGCGTTTGATAAAACAGGTTTCGCCGGCATGCAGCTCGACGGTTTTATCGCCAATCAATTGCGTAAGCGTTCCTTCCAGGATGTACAATGTTTCATCCACATCCACGTGAAAATGTGGCGCCGGGACTTTGGCCCCTGGCTGAACTACGAACTCAAATTGCACCAAAGTGCCTTCGGTATCTTCGCCATCAAGCAGGAAATTGATCTCGAGCGTACCGACATTGATCTTTTCTTTATAAGCGGGGAACATAATGAATTGGATTTATGGTTGTTATTAACAAAGAAAGGCGCCGGATTTTATAAGTGCAAATGGTTAGTGATAAATATTTCTAACTTAGCCTTATCAACACTTATGCCATGAAAATCGCCACCTATAATGTAAACAGTGTTAACGCCCGCCTGCCTATTTTGCAGCGCTGGCTTGCCGAGGCTCAGCCCGATATCGTTTGCTTCCAGGAACTGAAAGCCGTACACGAGAATTTTCCGCTGCAAGCCATTAATGATATGGGATACGAAGCTATCTGGCACGGACAGAAAAGCTGGAACGGCGTGGCAATTTTATCCAAGGTTGGCGAGATCAAAGAGCGGTGTCGCGTATTACCAGGTGATCCTGAGGATTTGCACAGTCGCTATATTGAGGCTGAAGTAAACGGCGTAATCGTTGGCTGTTTGTACCTGCCAAACGGCAATCCGGCACCCGGCGAGAAATACGATTATAAACTCAAATGGATGGACCGGCTGACCAAACACGCCGGAGACTTATTAGCCGCTGGCGCTCCAACTGTATTGGTAGGTGATTACAACGTGATACCAACCGAAATTGACGTTTACAAACCGGAGAACTGGACAGAAGATGCACTCTTCAGACCCGAAACCCGCGCGGCCTTCCAAAAAATACTCGATCAGGGCTGGACGGATGCTATCCGCAAACTGTATCCAAGCGAAAAGATTTATACCTTTTGGGATTATTTCCGCAATAACTTCGCTCGTGACGCCGGATTACGCATTGACCACTTTTTGCTGAGCCCGCAACTGGTTGACCGCCTTACAGCCGCGGGCGTAAATCGCGAAGTGCGTGGCTGGGAGAAATCGAGTGATCACGGTCCTGTTTGGATCGAGCTGGCAGACTAAGCTCCATCGATTACCCGATCAAATATTTGCTTTTCGGCAGATACGAAAGCAGCTTAATCACGAGATAGCTTAATATAAAAGCTACTATCGCCATCAGCGGCACCTTAACTGCCGCCGTGGCGATACGTTTGTCGAGCAGGAAGTGTACAAAATCGAGCAGCATAATATGTACCAGGTAAATACCATAACTCTTTGCAGAAATATCGACCAATAAACGCCATCCAGCCGAATTTGAATTGGTGGCATTTATATTTTTTAGCATTAGGAATAATCCTGCCGACATCATGGCAACATTGATTGTCTCGAAACTCCAGGTGAGTTCCAGCGTATTAACAAATTTCTCTGTAGGCAGCCGGCATAAAAAACCAAAAACTGTAATGCCATAGCCTAAAACTATGAGCAATAGACCAAGACTATAGTTCCAGCGTCTTGGTTCAAGGTGAAAGCGCCTGATATAAGCAGCCAAAATAGCGTAACCCAAAAATCCCGAA
>JAICXZ010000839.1 GCA_025934475.1 Mucilaginibacter sp.
CCGCTCAATTTCGTCAATAATTTCTCCGAGGTGAGTATGGAACTGCTTGACGAAATGCAAACTGAGCTGGCGGAGGGTGATACTGATGAAGCTACAGTACTGGCGGTTAACATTAAGGGCAACCTCGAAAAGATAAGTCAGCATGGCAAGCGTGCCGACTTCATCGTTAAAGGCATGCTGCAGCACAGTCGCACCAGCACCGGCGAAAAAGAACCTACCAATATCAACGTGCTTGCCGACGAGTTCTTTAAGCTTTCGTTTCATGGCCTGCGCGCCAAAGACAAATCGTTCAACGCCGACATGGCGACCCATTTTGATCCTGACTTGCCAAAGGTGAATATAGCGCAGCAGGAAATAGGCCGCGTATTGCTCAATATGTATAACAACGCCTTTTATGCGGTCAACCAAAAAGCCAAAACAGCAGCGCCCGGCTACAAACCCGAAGTATCCGTCAGCACGTCTTTACGCAATGGACAGGTGATCATCAAAGTGAGGGACAATGGCAACGGCATACCGGCCGCCATCCGCGACAAGATCATGCAGCCCTTCTTCACCACTAAACCCACCGGCGAGGGCACAGGTTTGGGCTTATCATTAAGTTACGATATCGTGAAGGGGCACGGGGGAAGCATTGATGTGGATACCAAAGAAGGGGAATTTACGGAGTTTATGATAAGCCTGCCTGTGTAAATAGAATATGATGAAGAGACTGATCTTGTTATTGGGCTTTTTTTTGATAGCAGGCAGTTGCCTTGCGCAAAATGATTTCGCTCATGCCGAAATGGATTCGCTGCAAAAGGTTCTTGCAAAGCAAAAAACCGCAAACGACAGTTTGTTGATCGTGCAAAAACTGGTTGATTTTACTCCTGTGCGATCTGATGAAACGCTCAACTATCCTGATCACTACAAAATGCTGCTCGATCTGAATGAAAAATTAAAATCGATCGATCCGGCGCCTTATCAATTGATGCAGGAGGGTAACAAATATTGGGCAAAACGACAGTATGGCGAA
Source organism: Mucilaginibacter sp. (assembly GCA_025934475.1). Lineage (GTDB taxonomy): Bacteria > Bacteroidota > Bacteroidia > Sphingobacteriales > Sphingobacteriaceae > Mucilaginibacter. Next base: position 1,013 of record JAICXZ010000839.1, read on the forward strand.
TCACTCAAAAGCTTCCAGGCCGCCGTTGAAATTTTCGACAAGCAGCATAAGATAATCTTCCCTTTGCTGATCAACATGCGTATCCTATATAATTTCCTAAACGACCAGGATGCCAGGCTGCACTATTTCCAGAAGAAGCTGGAGTACTACCTCGTAAACGGCCCGTATCAAAATACGGCACCATGTTATCACGCTATTGCGGGTTACTACCTTTATAAAGGCGCTTTTAACCAGGCCATCAATACTTATATGAAAGGCGCCGACGTGTTCAGAAAATTCGAGCCTAAGTTTTATGCCCAGATTTTGTACGTGCTTGGCATGACCTATGACCAGTGGGGCAATTTTGATAAGGCACGGTATTATGCCGGCTTAGCCCTCCCCTTGTCGCAAAAACAAAAAGATACCAGCGGAATAAATTATTGCTATGCTACCCTGAGCCAAACCGAATTTAATGCAGGCAAGTATGATGACGCCATGAAATATATAAACGAAAGTATTCGGTTCATGAGTCAAAAAGTATCGCAGCGGGTAGCTAACATATACGCCACTAAAGCAAAAATATACCTCGGACTAAACCAGCCC
>JAICXZ010000003.1 GCA_025934475.1 Mucilaginibacter sp.
AGCATCTCATTTACTTTAAAACAATTTTCACGATCATTTTTGCTGGTAGCTGTTTTTGCAATCCTGGGGCTGTCTGCGCGTGCGCAGGGTGATGCCGCCAAGGGCGAAGCTATCTTTAAATCAAAATGTACTGCGTGTCATAAGATCGACCAACGAGTAGTAGGTCCGGCGCTGGGTCCCACATTGGCATCGGAAACCGATGATAAATGGGTGACCAAATGGATCCAGAATAACCAGGCTTTGATCGCGGCCAAAGACCCTAAGGCGCTGAAGATATACAATGAGTATAACCAGGCCTCAATGACCGTATTTGCTGATCTTACGGATGCTGATGCCGCTAACGTTATAGCATATGCTCGGACTTCGTGGAAGGATATGCAAGCTGCTGCAAATAATCCTAAGAATGCTGCCCCGGTAGAAAAAGGCCCAAGCAATATTATGGTATTCGGCCTGATCGGTATCATTGTCGTTGCATTGGTGGTTATCCTTGTGTTGGGTAAAATTACCAAATCATTGGAGCGTCTGATCGCAAGCAAACCTGAATTATTGGTTCAAGAGCCTGCTGTTGAAGCAGCTCCGGTTGATAAATATGCTTTCGCAAAGAAATTACTCAAGAATAAAAAGTTTGTATTCTTCGTGTTGATCTGCGTATCCATCGCCGGTGGTAGCTGGACCTGGGTTACTTTATGGAATACCAACGTTCACCAGGGCTATCAGCCGGTGCAGCCGATCAAATTCCCGCACGACCTGCACGCTGGTGCTATGCAAATCAAATGTCAATACTGCCACTCTGGTGCATACAAATCAAAAAATGCTTCTATTCCGTCGCTTAACTTCTGTATGAACTGCCACAAAACAGTTAAGACCGAGTCTCCGGAGATACAGAAGATATATGCTGCCTTGGGTTATGATCCTAAAACTGCAAAATACGATAGCACCAAGGCAAGACCAATCCAGTGGGTTCGTATCCACAACCTGCCCGACCTGGTTTATTTCAACCACTCACAACACGTAAAGGTTGCCGGTTTGAAATGCCAAACTTGCCATGGTCCGGTTGAGACAATGAAAGAAGTTTACCAGTATTCGCCACTTACAATGAAATGGTGTATCCAGTGCCACAAACGCACCGAGGTTAATTATAAAGGTAACGCTTATTACGAAAAACTGCAGCAAGTTCACGATCTGATCCAAAAAGGTGAGAAAGTGACCGAAGCGCAGATGGGTGGTATCGAGTGCGGTAAGTGCCACTATTAGAATATAGAGCCAGGAAGCAAGAATCAATACAAATGTTGAAACTTGAAAAGTGGCTGAGCTTAAAAAGTATATTAAAAATACAATCTTGATTCTCGGATCTTGATTCTTGAATCCAACAACATATAGCTTAAATGGACAGCAATAAAAAATACTGGAAGGGTTTAGAAGAACTAAACAACGAACCGGAATTTGTTGAGAAGAATAAACACGAGTTTGCCGAGCCGATCCCAATTGAGGATGTGCTGACCGGCGGTGGCCTTGAAGGCAAAACCCCGCGTCGCGACTTCCTGAAAGCTTTGGGCTTTGGTGTGGGCGCTGTTACCCTGGCTGCTTGCCAGAAGGTGCCGGTGCACAAATCTATCCCATACCTCATTAAACCTGAAGAGGTTACTCCGGGTGTGGCTAACTACTATGTTTCCACTTATGACGGTCACGCTATTTTGGTTAAAACCCGTGAAGGTCGTCCAATTAAAATAGAAGGTAACCCTGCCGATTTGTTGTCAAAAGGTGGTTTGAGCGCACAAGCTCAGGCTTCAGTTCTGGACCTGTACGATTACAATCGTTTCCAGAACGCTATGCTTGATGGCGGTGACTCAACCTGGAACAATATCGACGAGTTTGTTAAACACGAACTTGGCGCTATTAAAGCAGGTGGTAAAAAGATCAGGCTGGTTAGTTCAACTATCAACAGCCCTTCTACGCTGAATGTTATTGCTGATTTTATTGCAGCATATCCTAATACCAAGCACGTTACTTACGATGCGATCTCATATACTGGTATCATCCAGGCTAATCAAAACAGCTTTGGCAAAGCCGTTGTTCCGCACTATCACTTCGAAAAAGCGGATGTGATCGTAAGCTTTGGCGCCGATTTCCTGGGTACCTGGATTTCCCCAGAGGAGTTCATGAGCCAGTGGGTTCAAAATCGTAACAACAAATCGCTTATCAGCAAAAAAATGTCTCGCCATATCCAGTTCGAAACTGGTATGAGCCTGACGGGTTCAAATGCTGACTCACGTGTGTTGATCAAACCATCAGAAGAAGGTCCGGCTTTGATAAACCTGTACAACGAGATCAGCGGCACTACTTTACCTGGAAGCAAACCATTGGGCAATACCAACGCTGATAAGGCGATTAAATTGGTTGCTGCAGAACTAAAAGCTGCGAAAGGCAAAGCCCTGGTAGTATGTGGTTCGAACGATGTAGCTAAACAAGTGCTGGTAAATGCTATCAATGCTCAGTTGGGCAGCTACGGTACTACCATCGATTTAGATAACAATTCAAATCAATATAAAGGCAATGATGCAGAGTTTGTTGAGTTTGTTGCGGAAATGAACCGCGGTGAAGTTGACGCCGTGTTCTTCCTCAACTCGAACCCTGTTTATGAATACCATAACGGAAGTGCGATTGCCGATGCACTGAAAAAAGTGCGCTTGCGTGTAACATTTGCGGGTGCGAAAGATGAAACTTCTGAGCATTGTAACGTAGTTGCTCCTGGTCACTACTACCTGGAATCATGGGGCGACGGAAACGCTATCGAAGGCTATTACACCGTCATTCAGCCTGCTATCAACCCGGTATATGAAACCCGTCAGGCTGAAGAGAGCTTGATGAAATGGTCGGACAGCACTACAAAAGATTATTACACCTACGTACGCAATAACTGGGACAAAAACCTCCTTGCAAAAGGCGGACTGTCTGGGCAAAAAGGATGGGAAACCTTGCTACAAACAGGTTTTGTTAAAGCAGCAGATAAGCCGGCAGGCAGCTATGCATTCAGCAAAGACCTGAACGGTGTAGCACAAACTATCCTGGCTCAAAGCAGCAAATTGGCGGCTTCGTCAGATGCTGTGGAAGTGCAGCTTTACCAATCAGTAGCTATGCGCGATGGTAAACGTGCCAACAACCCATGGTTACAGGAATTGCCTGATCCGGTATCGAAAGTTACCTGGGATAACTTCGCTTCAATGTCGCCAACCGACATGAAGAACAAAGGTTACGCTCAAGGCGATGTTATTACAATAGAAGCAAAAGGTTCTGACGGCAGCAGCCACACAGTTACTTTGCCTATCCTGACACAGCCTGGCCAGGCACAAGGCACTATTTCGATAGCGCTTGGTTATGGTCGCAGCGTTGCCGGCCCTGTTGGTAAAGGAGTTGGTCAAAACCTATATCCTTTCCTGAAATCGGATAATGGTACTTTCCAGAATTGGACAGTAGCGAAAATTACACCGACAGGGGACCAGATCATCCTGGCTCAAACACAGACTCACCACTCGATCGAAGGTCGTAACGTGATTCGTGAAACTACATTTAAAGATTACGTTAAAGATCCGTCATCAAACAGCGGCGGTACTTTAAAACATAAAGAATACGAAAGCTTGTGGGACGAATACGAGCATCCGCAGTACAACTGGGTGATGGCGATCGACCTGAATGCTTGTACCGGTTGCGGCGCCTGCGTTGTGGCTTGTAGCGCTGAAAACAACATTCCTGTTGTAGGCCGTGACGAGGTTCGCCGCCGCCGCGAAATGCACTGGATCCGTATCGACCGTTACTACAGCTTTGTTGACGACGGTAAATCGGTAACTGAAGAACACGAAATCGAGGATCTGAAGGATCTGGACAATGTACAGGTGGTTTACCAGCCAATGCTTTGCCAGCATTGTGACCATGCTCCTTGCGAAACAGTTTGCCCGGTATTGGCAACCGTTCACTCGAGCGAAGGTTTGAACCATATGGCTTACAACCGTTGTGTAGGTACACGTTACTGCGCTAACAACTGCCCGTACAAAGTACGTCGTTTCAACTGGTTCAACTACTGGAACGATTCACGCTTCGATAACTACCTGATCAACGAACATACACACCTGGTGCTGAATCCTGATGTTGTTACCCGTTTCCGCGGTGTGATGGAAAAATGCTCGATGTGTATCCAGCGTATCCAGGCAGGTAAGCTGAAAGCTAAGATGGAAAAACGTCCGGTAGCTGACGGCGATATCAAAACAGCTTGCCAGCAAACTTGCCCGACCAACGCGATCATTTTCGGCAACAGGAATGACAAGAATTCGGAAGTAGCAAAATTGCTGACCAGCGACAGAACTTATTATGTATTGGAAGAACTTAACACGCAGCCGGGTATTGGTTACCAGGTTAAGGTTAGGAACAATACAGCAGTTGAAACTCAAGCATAATTATTATAACAAGAGATATATAACGTATGGCATCTCATCATGAAGCAATAATAAGGGAACCGTTAATTACCGGGGAAAATATCACCTACGCAAAGATTTCAGATGATATTTTGAAACCGGTAGAAAACATGCCGAACAGGGCCTGGTGGATTGGCTTCACCGTAGCGTCGTTGGGCGCGTGTCTCTGGGTGTTCGCAGTAAGCTGGACATTCTGGTTCGGTATCGGTTCGTGGGGATTGAACAAAACAGTGGGTTGGGCCTGGGACATCACCGGTTTCGTGTGGTGGGTAGGTATCGGTCACGCAGGAACGCTTATTTCGGCCATCTTGCTCCTCTTCCGTCAAAACTGGCGTAACTCCATTAACCGTTCTGCTGAGGCTATGACCATCTTCGCGGTTATTTGTGCCGCAACTTATGTTGTATCGCACATGGGCCGTCCATGGCTGGCATACTGGCCGCTTCCGCTGCCAAACCAGTTTGGTTCATTGTGGGTTAACTTCAACTCGCCACTGGTATGGGACGTATTCGCGATCTCGACATATTTCTCGGTATCGTTGTTGTTCTGGTACACAGGTTTATTGCCCGACTTGGCAACTATCCGCGATCGTGCAACCGGTATCCGTCGCAGAATATATTCAATATGCTCATTCGGCTGGACAGGTTCAGTGAAAACATGGCAGCGTTTTGAGACGGTGTGTTTGATCCTGGCAGGTGTTTCAACTCCTCTGGTACTTTCGGTACACACCATCGTATCCATGGACTTTGCAACCTCGCTGGAACCAGGGTGGCACACTACCATCTTCCCTCCATACTTCGTTGCGGGTGCAATCTTCTCTGGTTTCGCCATGGTGCAAACCCTGTTGCTGATAGCACGTAAAGTATTAGGCCTGGAAAATTATATCACGATGTTCCACATCGAGTCGATGAACAAGATCATCCTGTTGACAGGTTCTATCGTAGGTGTGGCTTATTTGACCGAGTTCTTCATCGCCTACTACTCGGGCGGCGAATACGAACAATACACTTTCTTAAACCGCTTTATCGGTCCATACTGGTGGGCAGGTTGTATGATGTACGGCTGTAACGTATTGATGACGCAGTTGATGTGGTTCAAAAAGATCAGAACAAACATCCCTGTATCATGGGTGCTGTCAATCGTGGTAAATATCGGTATGTGGTTCGAGCGTTTCGTAATCATCGTGATCTCGCTTCATCGTGACTTCATCCCATCAAGCTGGGCGATGTTCTATCCAACATGGGTTGACGTAAGCGTGTTCGTAGGATCGATCGGTTTGTTCTTCACTATGTTCCTGTTGTTCATCCGCGTACTGCCCTCAATCGCTATCGCTGAGGTGAAACTGTTGCTGAAATCATCCAGCGAGCAGGCTAAGAAGAAATTGATGGCTGACGGTCATGTTGATGAATCACACGCCGAATTCTATAAAGAGTCGTTAACGAAATTTGACACGGTACAACTGTCAAACTATAAAAAATAAGAATAATGAGCAGCACTAAATTTATATTGGGCCTTTTTGATGATCCTGATGTGATGATGCACGGGATAGATCAATTGCAGAAGAATAGTGTCCCCATTTATGATGTCTATACGCCAATGCCTATACACGGTATTGATGATAAACTGGGAATCAAATCATCGCGACTTGGCTACGCTGCCTTTATGTTCGGCGTGTTGGGTGGTACTACCATCTTCAGTATCATCTATTATACGTTGGTACACGACTGGCCGATGAACATCGGTGGTAAACCAGCCTTTGCGGTTCCGGACTTTATCCCGGCTACTTTCGAATGGACGGTATTGTTCACTGCGTTTGGTATGACGATTACGTTCTTCTTCGCCACGCACTTGTTCCCAGGTCGCGCACCACGTGTAATGGAGCTGCGCGCGACCGACGACCGTTTTGTGATTGCAATTGACGCAAAGGGCAACGTGCCGCACGACGACATAACAAATATTTTAAAAGAAGCAGGCGCTGTAGAAATTAAGCATAACGACAGAAAATATGTTAGCTATGAATAAGACAAAAATATTGGGGATTGCATCGGTGGCTATTATGGCAACTATTGCAGTTACCTCGTGCAAGGATAAAAGAAGCACAGGGTGGGAATACGCCCCCAATATGTATGAACACCTTGCGTATGATCCTGACCAGCCTAACCCTAATTTTAAGGATGGCAAGACAGCGCAGAAACCACCTGCCGGTACTATCCCGGTTGGTTTTACAACATTCGACTATCCGAATACCAAGGAAGGTTTAGCATTGGCTGAAGCCGAGGTAAAAAGCCCATTGACTGAATCGGCTGCTAACCTGGCCGAAGGGAAGGAACTGTTCGAAAGCTTTTGTATGCCATGCCATGGTAAAAACGGGCAGGGTGACGGTTTGGTAGTGGCACACGGTTTTCCTCCGCCGCCATCATACTCAAAAGGTCAATCATCACGCGGTGGCGCAATGAAGGACCTGACCGATGGAAGAATATACCATACTATAACCTATGGATTAAATGCAATGGGTTCGTACGCTTCACAGCTTGCACCGGAAGAGCGCTGGAAAGTAATTATGTATGTACACCAATTACAAAAACAACAATAATTTTAAATGAAGACTCATAATAGTTTTGACGAGCAATATCAATTTACAGGTAAAATAAAGACCTGGAGCTTGATCGCTATTGTTATAGGTGTTGTTACCATTTTGGCCGGATTTTTAACCGGGCACCAACAGCGTACGTTTTCGAACCTGCTGCTGATGGGTTACTATTTTACTTGTGCTTGTACTGCCGGCGTCATGTTTTGCGCTATCCAGTACGCTGCCCAGGCAGGATGGTCGGCTTCGATTCTGCGCGTACCGCAGGCATTTGGCAAAGTGTTGCCGATAGCTGCTGCTATACTGATCATCATTATCGTAGCTGGTCTTAAAATGACCCACGTTATTTACGTAGATGGCAAGCCGCACGTAGAGCCTTATTTGTATGCACGCTGGGCAACAGCTGACTTGCATGTGAAGAGCAGCGGTATATACGATTCTGTGATCGAAGGCAAATCGGGTTACCTGAATTTCCCGTTCTTCATCATCCGTATTATCGGTATGCTGATGATCTATAGCTTCTTCGGTTGGCTGCTTTCTAAGTACTCAAATAGCGAGGATGAATTGGGCGGCATGAGGTTCTACAATAAGAGCTTTGTTGCTTCAGCTGTGTTCCTGGTATTGTTTGGTTTTACTGTTCCTGTATTCGCTTTCGATACCATCATGTCGCTGGAAGCTCGCTGGTTCTCAACTATGTTTGGCTGGTATAACCTGGCGGCATTGTGGGTAAGCGGTCTGTCAATCATGGCTCTGGTACTCATTTATTTGAAAAAGCAAGGATATATGCCTTGGGTTACCATGGATCATATTCACAATATGGGTCTTTTTATGTTCGCCTTTTCAGTGTTCTGGACCTACACCTGGTTTGCCCAGTTCCTGTTAACTTACTATGCTAACATCCCGGAGGAAGCCGCATATTTTTATCGCCGCTGGGAGCCTGACTTTATGGTTTGGTTCTGGCTCAATATCGTTGTCAACTTCGGTGCACCGCTGTTAGTATTGATGTCGCGCGACTCAAAACGGTACCTGGGTACAATGCAGGTAATGTGCGTGATCCTGATATGTGGTCACTGGCTCGACTACTTCCAAATGATAGCTCCAAATACCATCAATACGCAAGAGCGTCATTGGTACTGGGGTGTAATTACCTGGGTTGAACCGGGCGTATTTATCGGTTTTGCGGGCCTTTTCACTTTCTTGGTGATGAACGCGCTGAGCAAATTCAAATCGCTTGCCCCGAAGAAACACCCGTTCCTGGAAGAGAGCTTACACCATCACATTTAATAATTACTAAATTTGCAACCTGATATAGAATACCAAATAGATATAAAAATGGGATTCAAAAGACTAATAAACTCTAAGAAAATACTCGCGGCTTTTGCGGCAGTTATGCTGATGAGCACCAACGCGGTTATGGCCGCTGATGCCGCAGCAACACCGGCAGCCGGAGCGGCAGCCACGGATAGCGGCGATATGTGGCTGGGCGTAGCTTACTATGTATTGTTGTTCCTGCTCGGATGTGTAATTATAGCTGTAATCGGTAAGATATTGAAAGTGTATGACCTCACTTTGAAGATGCAGGGCAAAAAGGGTATTAACTGGAATAATATCATCGGTATTTTCTGTATCATATTCCTGGTTGCCGGATTATATGGAGCTTATTGGTCATTTACAGAACAAGGAACTCAAATACTTCCTGAGCCTGCGTCGGAGCATGGTGTACAGATCGACCAAATGTTCTGGGTTACTACAGCAATCACAACTTTTGTGTTTGTAATTACCCAGATACTTCTATTTGGCTTCCTGTTCAAATATCGCGGTTCTGAAAAGCGTAAAGCTTATTACTATCCGCACAACAATACCATCGAAAAAGTCTGGACCATCATCCCTGCTATCGTGTTGACGATATTGGTGGTGTTTGGTTTCTTCACCTGGCGCAAAGTGACTAACACTACCGAAGTAAAGGGTGATATCAATATCGATGTTACCGCTCACCAGTTTGCCTGGGAGATTCGTTATCCCGGTAAAGACGGTAAATTGGGCCAGACGGATTATCAGCGTTTTTATTCTGTTGCCAACAATTTGGCGGTAAGTCCAAAAGACAGAAATAGCTATGATGACCTGAGGGCAGATACGCTGGTATTGCCATTAGGAAAATCGATCAGGATTAATATTCATGCACAAGATGTTATCCATAGCTTTTATATGCCGCATTTTCGCGTGCAGATGAACGCAGTTCCCGGATTACCAACATTCTTCAAATTTGTGCCAACCATTACAACTGAGCAGATGCGCCAGAGGCTTAATGATCCTAACTTCGAATATCTGTTGTATTGCAACAAAATTTGTGGCGGCGGTCACTACAACATGCAAAAGGTAGTGCGCGTAGTTTCGGAAGTGGAATACCAGGAATGGCTTTCGCATCAGAAACCGTACGTGAACGACCAGGTTAAGCAGGAGTGGAAGCTGGCAGAGGCAAGCGACAAGAAAACGCCAACAGAGAGCAATAGGGTAGCATTAAATAATTAATAAATAAGTATAGCGATTATGTCAACAGTAGCAGTTCACGATCACAGCGTATCTCATGATCACGATCATGAACACCATCATCACGACACTTTTATAACAAAATACGTTTTCAGCCAGGATCACAAGATGATCGCCAAACAATTCCTGATCACAGGTATTACGATGGCCGTTATCGCAATGCTGTTATCTATCCTTTTCAGGATTCAATTGGCTTATCCTGACAAGACTTTTCCATTACTGACCACTTTGCTGGGTCGTTTTGCTCCTAACGGTCGTCTTGATCCGGAGTTCTACCTTTCGCTGGTAACCATACACGGTACCATCATGGTGTTCTTCGTATTGACAGCCGGTTTGAGCGGTACCTTCAGTAACCTGCTTATTCCATTGCAGGTAGGTGCCCGCGATATGGCGTCTCCATTTGTGAATATGCTTTCATACTGGTTCTTTTTCGGCGCCAGCATCGTAATGCTTTCTTCATTCTTTGTTCAAAAAGGCCCTGCAGGAGCAGGATGGACCATCTATCCTCCACTGTCTGCTTTGCCTAAAGCAATGAAGGGTTCTGAAATGGGTATGACGCTGTGGCTCATCAGTATGGTTATGTTCATCGCTTCTTCGCTGATGGGTGGTATCAACTACGTGAGTACAGTATTAAACATGCGTACCAAAGGTATGGACCTTTGGAAAATGCCGCTTACTGTTTGGGCATTCTTCCTGACTGCTATCCTGGGTATCCTTTCATTCCCTGTACTGGTTGCAGGCGTTGTTCTGCTAATATTCGACCGCAGCTTTGGTACCAGCTTCTATCTTTCTGACATCGTAATGAACGGCAAACTATTGCCATACTCCGGTGGTAGCCCAATCCTGTTCCAGCACTTGTTCTGGTTCCTGGGTCACCCGGAAGTATATATCGTAATTATGCCGGCGATGGGTATTTCGTCGGAGATCATCGCGGTTAACGCACGGAAACCAATCTTTGGTTACCATGCAATGGTTTACTCGCTTATCGGTATCAGTACTCTTTCGTTTATCGTATGGGGTCACCACATGTTTGTTACCGGTATGAATCCGTTCCTTGGCGGTGTGTTCATGATCACAACGCTGATCATCGCTGTACCTTCGGCGGTAAAAACATTTAACTGGATCGCTACAATCTGGCGTGGAAACATAAGGTTTACGCCTGCGATGCTTTTCGCTATCGGTCTGGTATCATTCTTTATCTCGGGTGGTGTTACCGGTATCTTCCTGGGTAACTCAGCGCTCGATATTCCATTGCACGATACTTATTTCGTTGTTGCCCACTTCCACCTGGTAATGGGTTCTGCAGCGATCTTCGGTATGCTTGCCGGTGTTTATCACTGGTTCCCGAAATTATTTGCCGGCCGTTTGATGGACGAAAAATTGGGATACTTCCACTTCTGGGTAACTTTTATTTGTGCATACCTGGTATTCTTCCCGATGCACTTTATGGGCCTCGACGGTGTTCCTCGTCGTTATTATGCAATGACGGAGTTCCCTGCATTTAATCACTGGCTTTCGGTGAACACCTTTATTACATGGGCAGCCATTGTTGCGGCTTTGGCTCAGGTATCATTCCTGTACAACTTCTTCAGCTCTATCTTCTTCGGTAAACGTGCGACTCAGAATCCATGGAATGCCAATACGCTGGAGTGGACAGCACCTATGGAGCACATCCACGGCAACTGGCGGGGAGATATTCCAACAGTTTATCGTTGGCCATATGACTACAGCAAGCCTGGTCATGACGAGGACTTTATCCCTCAAACTGTGCCACTTTCTGAAACAATGAGTTCGAACTTGCCTCATGATTTCGAGGATAACCCTGCTGGTCTCGAAATATATAATGAATGGGCTAAAGCCAACAGGCCCAGTGAGGTAAAATAAATATTGCTACTCTGATCTTTTAGGGTATCTGCTAAAAGTCTTGAGTTCTGAGTCTTTAGTCTTGAGTCGAAAAGCAAAATGCCTTTGACTTGTGGCTAAAGACTTTTGACTTTAAGCTTAGCAAATACCCTAAATTTTTAGGTATTTTAAATGAATACAACAGCACCCAAAAATAGGTTTCAAAAAACCAATCTGATTACCATCATCCTGCTCTTTATAGTGATATTGGCAGGTGCTGTTGTACGGAGCACCGGCTCCGGGATGGGGTGCCCCGACTGGCCCCGCTGCTTCGGTTGCGTGGTACCGCCCACGGACGCTTCCCAACTTCCCAAAGATTATAAAGAAAAGTACGTTGCCGGCCGCGTAAGGAAGAATTTGCATTTCGCAAAGTCACTCGACCTTTTTGGATTCCATGACCTTGCTACACGTTTGCGCCAGGATAAATCCATTTTGGTTCCGGAAGAGTTTAATGCCGCCAAAACCTGGACCGAGTATGTTAACAGGCTGGCGGGAGTAGCCGCAGGTTTTGCAATGATATTTACCGCAATATTCTCGTTCAAATACTGGAAGAGAATGAAGTCAGTCACGATACTGAGCGTGTTTAACCTGATTTTAGTAGGCTTCCAGGGGTGGCTGGGTTCGATAGTAGTTTCTACCAACCTGGTGCCATGGATTGTAACTGTTCACATGCTGCTGGCTTTAGCGTTATTGGCGATTGCTATTTGGACCTATCATGCGGTGAAGGTTGAAGGTAAGCCCGAGGTTAAAGCGGCAGGTATCATTAAAGTTGTTACACTCATCGGCATCGCGATAAGCCTCACTCAAATCGTTTTTGGAACAGACGTGCGCGAACAAATTGATATAGTATCGGCCCGTTTGAGCCAATACCGTAACGGATGGATCAACAGTGTTGGCGATATATTTCCAGAGCATCGCGATTTAGCGATTTTGGTATTGTTTGCCAACATCATGTTATATGCACTCGTTCGCCGGCATTTCAACCGGCACTCAGTACAACAACAACTGATGAGCTTTACATTCCTGATTATCATGTTGCAGATTGTCACAGGCATAGCGTTGTCATACTTGTCACTGCCACCTGTCGCTCAGATACTGCATGTGCTGCTGGCCTGCCTGATGTTTGGCGCTCAATTTTATTTACTGCTGAATCTTTACAGGTCGGCTAATGTAGCGGAGGTGCGCCGATGAGTTGGAAGGATTTCTCTAAGCTGATTAAATTCAGGCTTACATTTTTAGTGGTATTCTCGGCGTCAGTTACATTCCTCATTGGAAGTAAGGCAACCGGTAACCCTATCAACTGGGTGCATTGGGGCAAACTGATCATTGGTGGCTTCCTGGTGACTGGTGCCGCTAATTGCTTCAACGAGATCATCGAAAAAGACCTCGACAAGTTGATGAAGCGTACCAAAGATCGACCTATCCCTGCAGGACATTTGACTACGGGTCAGGCGCTCATTCTTGGTTTGATGATGGGGATAATTGGCACTTATCTTTTGCAGAGTCTTAACCTTACGACGGGCCTGTTATCGGTATTTTCGATTTTATTCTACGCTTTTGCCTATACCCCGCTCAAACGTATCTCTCCAATAGCCGTATTTGTAGGAGCGATACCAGGCGCTTTGCCGCCTTTGATCGGTTATGTGGCCGGGTATGGAACTGTGGACGAGATAGCGCTGATCGTATTCGGAATCCAATTTGTATGGCAGTTCCCGCATTTCTGGGCCATAGCCTGGGTGTTGGATGATGATTATAAGCTCGCTGGTTTCAGGCTGTTGCCAACCGGCAAACGTGATCTTGGTAGCGCGATATTTACGTTTATATCTACGGTGATACTGGTTCCGGTAAGTATGTTGCCCAGCCTCTATCACCACGCGTCTGATTGGGTAGGCTATGTGTCATTAGCGTTGAGTTTAGTATTTTTGTACTTCGCTTTGATACTTCTGATTAAGCGGGATATTCCGTCGGCAAAAAAGGTGATGTTTACCTCATTCTTTTACCTGCCGGTAGTTCAATTAATATTTTTATTTGGTTTTATAGGAAAGTGAAATGATGATGGCCCAAATTCAACAGAAAGAAGACAGACTGAGCCTGCAACCCAAGAAATTTGTAATGTGGTTGTTCGTGTTCGCGTCGTTTATGATCTTCGCGGCGCTCACCAGTGGTTTTATGGTCTATGCCGGTGGCAGAGGACATGCACTGAATGTGATATTGCCCAATATTTTTATGTATAGCACCGGCGTGCTGATAATAAGCAGCGTAACGTTGTTCCTGGCGACGCGTGCGACTAAGCGACAGGAAGTTTCGAAACAGCGTCTTTTTATAACGCTAACCATGATTTTGGGTGTTATATTCTTCGGATTGCAAATCGACGGCTGGCGAATATTGACGGAGATGAACATCTTCTTTGTTGAGCCTAATGCCTCAAGATCGTTCATTTATATATTTACAGGTGTACATTTACTACACATTATCGCGGGTTTATTGTTATTAACAAGCGCGCTTTATACTACTTACCGCAGCAAACCACAGTCCATAATACAATTTCGACTGGAAATAGCCTCAATATTTTGGCATTTTCTCGATATTATATGGATTTATTTATATGTCTTTTTACTTTTGAACCAGAATTAATCAACCTACAAACTAGTACAAATGAGTACACAAGCATCTTCAATAGACCACGTTAAAACCACACCCTGGGCAGGTGGCAGATCGCCATTCTCTGTTGAGTACGGGAAAATAATGATGTGGTTTTTCCTGCTCTCCGACGCATTTACGTTTTCATCGTTACTGATATCTTACGGTGCATTACGTTTCAGCTCGGCAGCATGGCCCGCACCGGATATCGTTTTCAAGGCTTTCCCTTATGTAAGCGAAAACGCGCCACTGGTGTTTGTGGGTTTAATGACATTCATCCTCATCATGAGTTCGGTAACCATGGTACTTGCTGTTGAAGCCGGTCACCGCGGTGCAAAGAACGAAGTAGTTAAATGGATGCTCTGGACCATTCTTGGTGGTCTGATGTTTTTGGGTTGTCAGGCCCTGGAATGGACGCACTTGCACAGTGAAGGATTTTGGTGGGGAAGCGTGCCTCCTCTTGAAAAATTGCAGGAATTTTTTAGCGCCGATAGTCATGCCAATGCGGTTGTAATGACAACCTATGGCCATCAATTTGCGAACTTGTTTTTCACAATTACCGGTTTCCACGGTTTCCACGTGTTCAGTGGCGTTGTGATTAATATCATAATCACTATTAATGTGCTGAAAGGCACTTACGAAAAGCGCGGCAGCTACCTGATGGTTGAGAAGATCGGCCTTTACTGGCACTTTGTAGACCTGGTTTGGGTGTTCGTGTTTACCTTCTTTTACCTTGTTTAAAAATTTGAATTATGTCATCAGAACATACGCATACAACTGATCATGCCGAGGAGCATGGCGAAACCATGACCAAAAAGAAGATCTGGCAGGTATTTTTCGTCCTGTTAGGTATTACTTGTGTTGAGTTTATGATTGCGCTTTACCTGGTACCGCACGGGGTTATTAAGGTGAATGTTGCTAATCCGGTTTATATTATACTGACTCTTGCAAAGGCCTTCTATATTGTGGCCTACTTTATGCACCTTAAGTTTGAAAAAGTAGGTTTGATATTTTCTATAGTGGTGCCGGTGCTGTTTATAATCGGATTGATCCTGGTACTCACCAACGAGAGCCACCACTGGATCGATTTGAGACTGTAATGATCAAGTTTCGCGTAATAAAAAAGATTTTAATCCTGGTATTTATATTATTTATACCGGGATTTTTCTATTATTTAATGACCAGCAGAGGTCAGAACCGGTATCATGCCCTCCGGGTTTTCGGCCCTAAGACGCCCGTAAAAAAATACGATAGCGCAAAGCGTAAATATGTCGTAGACACCATTTTTCATCAGATCGGTGATTTCAAGTTGACTGACCAGGATGGGAACGAAGTGTCACTTAAAGCCTTCCATGACAAGGTTACTGTGGTTGGTTTTTTCTATACCGGTTGCCCGACTCTGTGTAACACGATTAATGGCTATATCGACAGCCTTGATCGCAATTATGTACAAAGCAAAATGGTGCAGTTCATGTCTATAACGGTCGATCCCAAACGCGATTCGGTAGGCGCCCTAAAAAAATATGCCGGAAAGTTTGCCGATCACGATGCTAAATGGAAATTCCTGACAGGCGATACTGCCACCATTTACAACCTGGCCCGCAAGGGATTCCTTGTGAATGCGGTAGATGAAGGCAATGGTAATTTTATTTACTCCGATCAGTTGATGCTGATTGATTCTCATAACCGCATCAGGGGCTATTATGCCGGCGCCTCGATAACCGATGTAACCCGGTTAAATGATGAGATTAAGGTTCTCGTAAAACAGGAGTTGCTCGAAAGAGACACGCCGATGTATTGATTTCTATGTCTGATAAATTTATTTTCCGATTCGTTGCCGTAGTGTCGGTCTTCGTGTTCCTGGTGGTGGTTGTGCTTAACAGGCACCTGATACCCGGGCCTAAAACTATCCCTTCTTTTGTTCAATACTTGCCAAAGCTGAACGCCTTTATCAATGGCACATGCAGTGTTTTGCTGCTGATATCGCTGTACTTTATCCTGCACGGGAACATCACGGTGCATAAACGGCTCAACATCCTTACGTTTTGCCTGTCGTCCCTTTTCCTGGTGTCTTATATCCTGTTTCATTACCTGATGCCGGAAACTATCTATGGGGATATAAATGGCGATGGTGTTTTATCTGCTGCCGAACGTGCCGCAGTAAGCCCGGTACGGACGATTTACCTGGTGATCTTAACTTCTCATATCATACTCGCGGCTGCGGTTCTGCCGCTCATTCTGCTTAGCTTTTACCGCGGTCTGAAAATGCAGGTTGAAAAACACAAAAAGCTGGTGCGGTGGACGTTTCCGATATGGCTCTATGTGACTATAACAGGCGTTGTTGTTTACCTGATGATATCGCCTTACTATCATTTTTAATGTCAAAAAATCCCTTGCTCAGATAATTTATCCGTAAATTTGAAACATGAAAGGCGCGAGAAAAATATTGTTTATTGCAGTTTTCGGTGTGATGATTTTCGGAGCTGCTGAAGTAAAAGCGCAATGTGCTATGTGTACAACAGCGGTAGAATCGAACAACAAAAGTGGGGCAACTACAACCAAAGGTTTAAACCATGGAATTCTTTACTTGCTGGCGGCGCCATACCTCATAGCAGGTTTAGGTGGTTATATCTGGTATCGCAATTACCGCCGCAAAAATATTGAGCTGGATGTGCCTCATGATAAGCTCAATCTCAACTAAGAGAAATTTGTAGTTTCAGTATAAATTAATTCCTGCGGGGCGATTTTTGTTTTGCATTGGCGGATAACTTTCGGATATTGATCCCGCATATTTACTGCTCCTGTTATCTGCTTACTACCTGTTTTTAACTGATGAGGATACATCCCGAAACATTCGAATTTTTGAAGGACCTGGCCGCTAACAATAACCGCGACTGGTTTATGGCCCACAAAAAAGATCATGATATTGCCAAAGAAAATGTGATCGAATTTGCCGGCGCATTGATCAAGGCATTAAGCCAGGTCGATCCTACTGTGGATGCCAACCTTGACCCTAAAAAGTGTGTGATGCGCATTTACCGGGACATACGGTTTAGTTTGGACAAAACTCCCTACAAGAACAATTTTGGTATCGGAAAACTCAATTCGGGCAACAATAATGTGATGCACATTGGCTACTACATGCACGTGCAACCCGATGGATCATTTATAGCCGGAGGCAGTTGGATGCCCGAAAATGACCAATTGAAAAAGATCAGGCAGGAGATAGATTATAACGCAGATAGCCTCAAGAAGATAGTTGATGATCCGGAATTTGTTAAACTCTTTGGAGAATTCCGCAACCAGGAGGAGAAATTAAAAACCCTTCCGCAAGGCTATTCAACCGACAACGAAAATATCGAATTGCTTAAGCTGAAGAGTTTTGTTGCTTATCGCAATATCAACGATAAAGATATGACGAAAGAGGGGATCGTTGATGAAATTGCTGCGCTTTGCAGCAAAATACACCCCCTTAATGAATTTTTAAAAAATGCAGTCTCTTAATTTTAAATACCAATCAGCCATGAAAATTAAATATATCCTGCTTGCGGGAGTTTTGTGTACTACGCTGCACTCCTGCGTATCAATGAAAAAATATAAAAGCGCAATAGGTGAACGCGATTCGCTTAGCACCAGGACAAGTTCATTGGAGGCACAGGTTTCGGCTTTACAGGCAGATACGATGCACTTGCACCACCAAATTGCCGATCTGCAAATAGCTATAATACGCTCAACTCCAACTATAACAAACTGAACGATAACTACAGCAACAGTTCCAGCAAAGTAACCCAGCTTTCGAGCGACCTTCAAAAGCGTGAAGAACGCCTGCGCGAAGTGGAAGATGCATTGAAAAAACGCGATGCTGCTTCGGCTGCTTTGAAGGATAAGTTGCAAAAGGCACTGCTAGGCTTTCAAAACAGCGGCTTGAGTGTTGACATTAAAGATGGCAAAGTATACGTTTCACTGGCCGATAAATTGCTCTTCCCGTCGGGAAGCATCACTATTGATCAGCATGGTAAGGATGCACTGGTGCAACTGGCGGCTGTGCTGAACAAAGAACCGGATATCAATATCGCAGTTGAAGGCCACACCGACACTAAGAAGGTTATCAACCTTGGTCAGATAAAAGATAACTGGGATTTGAGCGTACTGCGCGCTACTTCGGTAACGCGCTTCCTGACCGAAAGCCAGGGCGTTGATCCGCATCGTTTAACCGCTACGGGGAAGAGCCAATACCAGCCGGTTGATGAAGGCACTACACCAGATGCGCTAGCCAAAAACCGTCGCATCGAAATTGTGCTGACACCGAAGCTGGACGAGATTTACAATTTGATCAAACAATAATTGTGAGCCCCTGAACAAGGGGCTTTTTTGTTTTGTTACAGAATCATGGCATCATACGCAATCATTTCTGACATCCATGGCAATTCGCTGGCGTTAAAGGCAGTGCTGGAAGATATCCGGTCGCGGGGAATAGAAAAAATCATCAACCTGGGCGACCACTTTTTCGGGGCGCTCGAGCCAGAGTCGGTTGCTGATATTTTACGAGCTAACCCAATGCTTTGCATTAGCGGCAATACTGACCGTGAAATACTCCAGGCCATAGACACAGATTTTACCAAAGACGGCATGGACCGGGTAACAGCTGATCTTTCCGAAGAAAGCATTGCCTGGCTGCGAAGGTTGCACAAAACGCAAACATGTGATGGCTTATTTTTCGTTTGCCATGGAACGCCCCATAGTGATGACGAATACCTGCTGGAGCAGGTGACCCAACACGGCGTGTTTGTTTACAACGACGAATATCTTGTGGAGCAAACGAAATTTATCCATGAGCGCATCATCCTGTGTGGCCATTCCCATGTAAACAGGGTAATTTATTTATCTAACAGAAAAATCGTCTTAAACCCGGGGAGTGTAGGATTGCCTGCATATCTGGGTACCGGGCAATACCGTTTCTCCATGGAGTCCAACACGCCTCATGCAAAATATGCAATCGTGAATATCGACGGTGATTCGATCAATATCGAACAGGTATTATGCACTTACGACTGGCATAAGGCCTCAGAAGCCGCGTTAAAAAATGGCAATGAGAAATGGTCGCAGTTTTTGTTGTATGGCAGGATGCCTAAGGATTTGCGTATTTAAGGAAGTCAGAAATCGAAGGTCGATGAGTCTGACTTTTGATTTCCGACCTCTGACATCAAATTTCGACTGTTTCCATGAGCGTGTGGAACAATGCAAAGCGCTCCTCAAATTGCTGATTGTGTGCAGCGTGAA
>JAICXZ010000791.1 GCA_025934475.1 Mucilaginibacter sp.
GGTTATTCCGGAAATAGGTGGCCATTTTGCCGACCTGCTGCTGGTTAAAATCAGCCTTTACCCGGTATTTAATACCAAGCCCCCAAATAGCAGGTATTGCGCCTCCACCCGCAAATAAATTGTAGCGCTGCATGGCATTTTTAAGATCGGGCCCCTCAAACACAAACACTTCAATCCCCTTGGCGCCGGGTATGTCAACCAGCACATTGCCCGATGCTTTGTTATGACTGGTGTACAGCTCCTGCACAGAATTCCCGCCATTATGCGTTTCTGCGGCGGCTTTGCTCCCGTCATTTGCGGCCGTGTTCCCACAATAAAAAGTCACGTACCGGGCCGTATTGATCAAGATACCGTAGCCCTTAGTGGATACATAAAATGTGGTGGGTCCGTGGGTATAGCCCAGGTCATTCAAAGGATTATCATTGACAATAGGTTTTATTTTTAACCCCAGCTGATCAAAGGAGCCAAACTGCAAGCCAAAGCCATACAATTGTTCACCGGTGTCCAACGGAATTTTAACGATAACGCCCCTGTTATTTACATTGATGTTGATGTCGTTAATATTAAACGGAAGTTTACCCGCTGGTAATTGCGCCAGCGCTGCTGTCAATGGCAATTCCTCCCGAAAACTATAAGGCGTAAATTTATCGGGAGTGCCTGCGGATATTTTTTCTACACCCGGCGCAAGATTTTCTACTTGAGCATATGCCCCAATAAAAGCCATTTGGAAAATTATAAATAAGGTTAGTGTAAGTAGGATGTGTTTTCTCATAGTAGATTTTAAAAGTAATGTTTTATAAGGATTGATGGTGTTTAATGACTGCAAATTAGCATTCCGGAAAGGATACACAACTATAATGTTTTGTACTTTAGGGCAAAGTTGCAGACATAGAGTAGCAGGAACAAGATTCGATGCAGGTAATAAATCGGGATGGTTGTATGACAAATCTCGAATTGCTCAAGCTTCATGCACAAATCACGTGTTAACGTTAATTGTCAAGAAAATTAATGCCTATGAAAACTTTAGCCGAATTTAAAGAATCATTAAAATCAGAACAGCCCATTAGCGGGCTCTCTGCCCAGCTAACAAGCCTTTGGTACGATGGCAAAGGCAATTGGAACCAGGCCCATGCTCAGGTTGACCACCTGACAGACCGGGCGTCGGCCTGGGTGCATGCCTACCTGCACCGTAAAGAAGGAGACATTTGGAATGCCGATTACTGGTATAACAAAGCAGGACGAATTCGCCCAAACTTATCTTTGGATGAGGAATGGGAGCAATTGGTATTGCACTTTCTCGATCGAGATTAACCAGCGCAATTCATTAAAAAAACAACGGAAGCCAACTATTTCAAAATAAAAAAAGTCTCAAGAATTACGACTCAAGACTTTTGACTTAGGTAAGATCGTCTTTACTTTAAAAAGTCATCCAGGTAACCCAATATTGTTTTAGTTTGCATCATCACACCAACATGGCTTTGTGAAGGAACAATAGCTAAATGCGATTTTGGCATTGGAGCCATATCGGCCGGAACACCACCTCCCAGTAACTGGTAGGTTTTCGCCAGCTCAACTTTATCCAGCCCGTCATTGTCGCCGGATATAATCAATACGGGTGCGGTAATTTTGGCAATGTTGTCGTCACCCATGTCGAATGGGGTCGGGAAGAAAGCGAGCATCTGCGTTATAAACTTGTTCCAGTTGCTCTTATCCGGCGCCACAGCATCGTACGCCGTTTTTATAGGCGTATGCTCAAAAAATTCGGGTTTAAAGGTTTTAAACGCATTGGTTACCTGGGGCAGCCAGCCGGTGCTTTTATAGGTGGACGAAATGATCACTAATTTATTTACACGCTTAGGGTAATTGATAGTAAACTGGTAAGCCACTGAGCCGCCCATGCTATACCCTACTATATCAGCATTGTCAACTTTCAGGTAATCCATTACTCCTGCCACATCACTTGCGAAAGTAGTAAGGTCTAATTTTCTGTCCGAATACGGCGTATGCCCGTGTCCCTGAAATTCAATAGCAATTACTTTGCGGGTTTTTGACAGTTCGGGGATTAGCTGGCCCCAGTTCGTGCCGATGGTCATCAAGGCACCATGGAGCAAAACAATAGGCTTACCCTCGCCATATACTTCATAATAAACTTTAATGCCATTAACAGGTGCGTAACCACTGGCGGCAGGCTTAAGCTGTTGCCCGTGAGACTGA
>JAICXZ010000710.1 GCA_025934475.1 Mucilaginibacter sp.
AGCTCTAATATTTCAGAATAATCCATAAATTCTGCTAATTCTTAAATTTTATAAATTCTAGTTCAGACACTGTTCCGGTAATTAGCCCGCCATCAGCTTAATGGTTTTCAAGAATAATCTTAATCACATTGTAGTATTTGCTGTCTGTTACCTTTAATCTTCAATAAGATCATACGACTGACATTCGCCCCGGTTCATCTGATCAATTGCGTCTTGTAAGCGTTTACGGTTAGCTTCGGTTGAAAGAAGATGAGCAGTTGGGTCCATATGTTTGGATTTGACTTTGTCCTTTTTACGCTTCTTTTTCATTGTTTCGACAATTCTGCAAATTCCTAAATTCCGAAAATTCTGGTTCAGACAATTATTCCGTCATTAATCTCCTTATCAATTCTGCACTCTGTTTCTTGCCCTCTTCCAATCTATCCTGGAAGAAAGCCTGCACATCATTGAAGTGTTTTTTGTAACCTTCCATATCACCATACCCAATAATAGCCGACCATTCTCTTACCGCTGAGTGAAACTCCAGGTCATCGCCGCGGATGGTTTTATCGTAAAGTGCTGTTTCGATGGATTCTTCTAAAAGCTCCTCATTTTTAAATAAGTATTCGGCAATTCCTAAACGAAGGCGGAACGGAGGCGTTTGCCCGATAAGGTTATCATAAGGATTTACGCCCAGGTGATACCAGGCATCCACCATGCTCAAAATGCTTAGGTGTGAGTTCGGCTTGCGCGTTTCAGCATTTTGCGACAGGGAAAAATCCTTCATTACCTTGTCATTAAACATGATCGGTTTCCGGCTTTCGTGAAAAACAAAATCCCTTGCCCTGTAAAGTCTGTCGCGGAACTGCTGCTCTTCTTCTTTGATCATCAGCTTAAATAATTCCGATTCAGAAACGGCGTAACGCTTTACCTGTTGCCGGGCGTAGGGGTTGAGTATAGCCAAACCGGCATAAACGTGGGCCTTGTAGCTAAAAATGCGCAACGTTGTCAATATTTTCACATTGTCGATACCGCCAATGTAAGAGCCGTTATCCCATGGGAAAAAACCAGCTTCCTTCCACGCAGTGCCCATGCTTTCGAAACCCACATGGGTTACCGCCTGGGTGTCGGCTACTATTTTATCGTGTTCGTGGAAATCGGCTATTTCTACGATGTCTGTTTCAACTGCATTGAACAACTCCAGCATCCTTTTATAGGCAGCATGATCCGATCGATGCCTGATCAGGATAAGCTTTTGCCCTTTCGGCTCAAAGCCGGGGCCATGCATAGCGTGGAATGTAATGATCTGCGCATCTGCCGGCAAAAACTTCTCGAAAATGGCTATTTCGGGATGTTTTACAGAGGTCTGCCCTGCTACGATAGCGCCGTATTTAGTCGCTGGTCCGTAAGCAGCAACCACGTCCGCCAGTTTATCGGCTTCAACAGAATAGATGATCAGGTCGCTTGAGCGGGCCACATCTGTTCCACTATCAATCAATTTGATCCCCAGCGGCTCAAGTTCGTCTTCAAGCCTGCTTCTGTTAGCCGGCAAATCGCAACCACAAACCTTATAGCCAGCCTTTGCAAAAGCCCTGGCATACAGTTTACCCATGTCGCCCAGCCCTATAATACCGATATTCATGCCTCTAATATAGGTACCTGCAGCAAATTTTATAACTTACCCTTAATATTCCTTTTATTATTCGACCCTAATTTTCATTAAATTAGTATATCTTTTTGCCGGTGTAATCAGTATAACATGTTAAAAAAAACATTTTTTGGGATTGTTTAATTAATAATTAACTTACTGATCTTAATTTGAGCATCCATGATAAAGCACTTTTTTAAAGCGTTTTTTGTACTAACACTATGTTTTGCAGTATTGTCGTCGTCAACACACGCACAGGATACTACCAAAAAAAGTGCACCAACCAGAACTAATCCTGCCCTATCAAAGCCGGTTTATCGCCGCCCGGTAGCTCCTCCGCTTTCGCCCGCCGCTGATTCAGCGCAAAAAGCGCAGATGGATCCCTCTCAGTTGAATGACAAAAGCCTGAACGGCCAATATCAATACCTGCTCACCAAAGTTTACCACTATCAGCAACCGCTACTGGCAGCGTTATGGAAGAACGCTATGGACACCTTGAATGCCAGTAAAAATCAACTGAAAGAAGCACAAGCTAAATTGGGCTCGCAAAGCAAAGCTGTCGATAGCCTAAAAACCACCATGACCAGCAAAGACCAATCGCTGTCCGAATCGAATGCCAAAGCTGATGCGCTCAGTGTTTTTGGGATGATGGTTTCCAAGTCGAATTATAATGTGGTGATGTTTTGCCTTGTAGGTGGACTGGCTGCCGCACTTGCCATCGTTATTATTACTACCGCTAAGCATAAACACGAAGCTAAATACCGCACCGAGCTCTACGAGGAAATTGAAGAGGAATACAAAACCTTCAAAGCGAAGGCCCACGAAAAAGAGCTTAAGCTTGCCCGCGAACTGCAAACCGAGCGCAATAAGCTGGATGACTTGTTAGGCAAAGGTTAATCTATTTTTGCCGCCATCGCCTTTTTTAACATTAATTTCATGACGGGAAACTATATTTGTTATTGACATAGCGAATAATTCCCCCTATTAATGAGCCAAGACAAGCGCAACCCGCGTAAACGCCCGGTTTTTAAGGTATCGGCTATTGACGACCAGGAAAAATTTCAACCATTACCCTCTGCTACCAGAGCATACCCTTATCGTCTTGATATTGAACAAATAC
>JAICXZ010000576.1 GCA_025934475.1 Mucilaginibacter sp.
ATCCTTGGGCAGGCCTTCATCGGCCGCCGATTGTGAAAATCCCTGAAATGATGCAAGACAAATGAATAAGGCAAGGAGCAAAGTTTTGTTGAAAGCTTTCATGAGAGGAATGGTTGGTATTTAATAAAGATACTCAAAGCGGAACTGATGTGACATCTGTATAGTAAAAAAGTGAGTTTTCCTTATACTTTGATTTCGAATTTATTTTCTTCTTTCCGACTTCCGGACTTATGCGGACTTCCGGACTTCCCGACTAAGAATCTCAAATCTCATATCTAAAATCTCACGTCTAAAACCTATCTTTGCCCAAATCCACCCAACGATGCAAAACCTCACGCTGCTCGACGGTCAGAAGTTCCAGATTACTATACAGCGTTTATGTCGCCAGTTAATTGAAAATCACGACGATTTCACGAATACCGTATTAATAGGCACACAGCCAAGAGGCATTTACCTCGCCCGCCGTGTTGCCGAAGAACTACGCAAAATATTGCCCGGTAAGACTATCCTGCAAGGCGATATGGACGTTACCTTTTACCGGGATGACTTCCGCCGCGGAGAAAAAATATTGGTACCCAATCAAACGCGTATCGATTTTATTATCGAGGGCAAAAAGGTAATCCTGATAGACGACGTGCTGTGGACGGGGCGCACCATACGGGCCGCCATGGACGGCATGCTTTACTTTGGTCGTCCGGAAAAGGTAGAGTTATTAGTGCTGGTGGATCGGCGTTATTCGCGCCATTTGCCTGTAGAGGCTAACTATGTGGGCATCGAAGTGGACTCTATCGCGTCGCAAAAAGTAGTGGTGAGCTGGAAGGAAACCGATGGCGAGGACAAAATAGTGTTGGTTTCCGAAAAGTAGTTCATTTAAATATCGAATAACGAACACCGAATTTCGAATATCGAATATCGAAGTAGACTAATGGCGAAAGAAAGTAAGTATGATCTTGAAGAAAGGCTGATAGATTTTGCAGTCGTCATTCCGGATATCGTCGATGACTTACCGGCAACGCGTTTAGGTAACTATATAAGCGCTCAGCTAGTAAGATCGGGTTGCTCACCAGTGTTAAATTATGGGGAGGCACAATCAGCCGAATCCCGGAATGACTTCATTCATAAGATGAAAATCATTCTAAAAGAATTGAGAGAATCTCTTATTTCAATAAAGATTATTGAAAAGAAGAATCTATATGATCAGAAGAAAGTATTGTCAGCCAAAGACGAATGCAATCAACTGATCTCAATTTTTGTCAAAAGTATAGAAACAGCGAAAAGGAATAATATCAAATAACATCAACACTCATACTTCGAAAATCCACCTTGATACTTCATCATTCGGTGTTCGATATTCGGTGTTCGATATTAAAAATTGTAGAATATGGCGCAACTGAGCACAAGACATTTACTCGGAATTAAAGATCTGAACCGCGCAGACATCGAATTGATTTTCGAAACTGCGGACGAATTCAAATCGGTTTTAAATCGTCCGATCAAAAAGGTGCCTTCGCTGCGTGACGTGACCATTGCCAATATCTTTTTCGAAAATTCTACCCGTACACGCCTTTCTTTCGAATTAGCTGAGAAACGCCTTTCGGCTGATGTGGTAAACTTCGCCGCCTCTTCGTCGTCGGTAAGTAAGGGCGAAACGCTGATCGATACCGTGAACAATATCCTGGCCATGAAGGTGGATATGGTGGTGATGCGCCACCCGTATGCCGGTGCCGGTATCTTCCTGTCCAAACATGTTAAAGCTCAAATAGTAAACGCCGGCGACGGCGCTCACGAACACCCTACCCAGGCTTTGCTCGATGCCTTCTCCATTCGTGAAAAGTACGGTGATGTAGCCGGCAAAAAAGTGGCGATCGTTGGCGACATCCTGCACTCGCGTGTAGCTCTCTCAAATATCCTTTGCCTCAAACAATTGGGTGCTGAAGTGATGGTTTGCGGACCGACTACACTGATACCAAAATACATTGGCGCGCTCGGCGTAAAAGTGGAGCACGATCTGCTTAAAGCACTAAATTGGTGCGATGTAGCCAACATGCTGCGCATCCAATTGGAACGCCAGGATATCAAATACTTCCCCTCACTGCGCGAATACAGTATGCTTTATGGCCTCAACAAGCAAATACTGGATTCGCTTGATAAAGAGATCACCATCATGCACCCCGGCCCTATCAACCGCGGTGTCGAAATCACCAGCGATGTTGCCGACAGTAAGCAATCCATCATCCTGGACCAGGTTGAAAATGGCGTAGCCATCCGCATGGCGGTATTATACTTATTGGCCGCGCAGGCGCAATAATAGTTCTCCGCTTCCTTCGTTCATTGGTTGATTATTATATTTACAATATGAAAGTCAGCCAGTTTAAAGAGTATATAAAAGAATCTTATAAGCGGCTTATAATTGAATTTGTAGTGTGCGCCACCGTCGCATACTATAGTCATGATTACTGGGTTATCGCTTTTTTCTACCTGTTAACAAAACTTCGCGACATCTACCATCTACAAGAGAAACAGGAAAGACGACAAAAACTTCGGGCTAAAGGTTTGACGGAACATGATGTTGCCAATATCGATTTCGTCAAAAAATGGCAGGAAACGCGCAAAGGAGGATTATGGCGCTATTGCATCCGGGATGGCGGCCTCATTGCTGGTGCCGGTACCGGCTTAGCCCTGAGTCTATTGTTCGGACTCTGCTTTTCTGTTAAATTTTTAAAAATACTCTCTGAGCCTGGCGATATGTTTGCGTTTATTAGCTATAATTATCTGTGCGGTGCCGCTATACAAATAATCATTTTTAGATTTTTGTGGTTTTCAAATGAGCGCAGGTTTTTGCGTTTGACCGATCCATTGAACTCCGACCTATTTGCCAAAGCGGGTCTTTTGAATGAATTACCATGAAGACCATTATCCTTTCCATTTTTTGCTTTCTTATCGCACTGACCGTTTCTGCCCAAAGCGTCCAGCAGCGGAAAACAGATTCTATATTTAAGCTCGTCATTAAGTATTTCGACTCTAAACAAGCAGATTCGATCTATGCCCTGGCAGGAGTCGAATTTAGGAAAGCCTTATCACAGGAAACTTTTCATTATATATGCGAAAACCAGTTGTTTCCGCTGGGCATCATCAAAGAATCTTCGCTGATCAGTTTTGTAAATGACAGGGATGCTACGTACAAAGTGGTTTTCGCCTCGGGCACTTTGCAATTGCGAATGAATCTTGATTCGAAAAGCAAGCTTTACCTGTTCCTTTTTCAACCCTATAAAAAGGAAGTTGAAGACAAACTAAAGCGAGTGCCATCTACCAATCCGATGAAGACGCTGGCCGACCGGCAAGTTGACTCAGCAATACGACCTTATATCCAGAAATCCAACACAGTCGGCCTGAGCAT
>JAICXZ010000165.1 GCA_025934475.1 Mucilaginibacter sp.
GGTATCGGTCAGCAACTTAGTGCTGATAGCCTTAGCCTGCTCGCCTTCAGCTATACCGGTCAGAATGGCCAGCGCATTAGCGTGTTGTGAATAGACATCCTTTTCAGGGCGATCGGCATACAGATTTTTAGCAGCTACCCAATATTTATTCCTTATGGTTGCTTTTAATTGAGTGGCAAGCTTTTCGTATTTCGCCGCGAACTCCTTGCTGCCGAGGTCATTTTCCAGTCGTGCGGCTATTTGATAGGCCCAAAGCAATTGCATATCCAGCACGGAAGAGTTACCCTGCGCCCCTATCGGTGGCGTGCCTGCATTCCAGTCCTTGCCATTGGCCCAATCGGTAAACTCCCAGTAAGGTGCACCTTTCAGCGAGCCATCAGCCTGCTGGTAGCGATTAAAAAAACTGAGCACCTGCTCCACCCCGGGCAATTTACCGGCTACAAAACGACTGTCGTTGCGATACATGTAGTAATCGCGCAGCATGCCTATCCACCAAAGAGAAAAGGTTGGTATTTGCTGGGGGATGGCGGTTGGGTAGCGGCTTTGGGTAATGCCTTCGGCAAGCCGCGAATGATCGAGCAGGGTAATAGCATTTCGCCCGAGACGGTCATCGCCGCTGTTGTAATAGGATACCATTGCCTGGATACGGGTGTCGCCCACATATTGCAATTGCTCATAGTACGGGCAATCCATGTAGGTTTCCCAGGCGCATAACTTGGCTGTGTGCCAGCCTATCTGCAATATGGTGTCCAGTTGCTTATTGTCCGAGTTAAAAGTGGCTTTATATTGAAATGGATAACTTGTTGCCGTTCCATAAAGATCATCGATGATTAGCGGCTCATCCTTGGTTTGAACGTTCAATTGCAAATATCGATAAGTACGCCAGTTGAAAGGCGTAAACTCCTGTTTATCGCTTCCATCGCTGATCAAACTATCCTTGCGACCCACAAAACGTTTGCCTTCAATCTCATTTCGGTTACCCTTACGTCCTTGTGCCCGCCAGTTCTTATTTCCAGATTCTATAATATACATCCCTTCAGCATAACTCATTGATATACCGGCGCCTTTGCCTTTGCTGAAAACAATAGTAGGATAAGCATTAGTTAGGTAGCCCTGGTCGAGCAGTATTGTCACTTTTGTATTTGCTGGAATGGTAACGGCACCTGGCTGCGCCGGAAAAGACGACGGCAATGTAATACCTTCAGCCCTGCGCATGGATTTCAGTCGTTGTGCAATCATTTCGCGGGGTGGTATAGGCTCCGGCACCAACATCCAGCCATCATTGAAAGTGAACTGTCCTTTCGGTTGCCCGGGCATCAATTGCGAAGCCTGCGGCCAGGCGCTGTCGTCAAAATTAGCCGACTGCCAGTTTTTGGGCTGGCGCGCCATATCTATCAACTCGCCCGGACCGGCCACGTAATAACTGTATATCAACTCGACCGGTAATGGTTTATAAGCAGTATCTCGCAGACATTTCCACGTTTTATCGGTATTGGCAGCTTCTTCGGCCGTAGTCGCCCCCTGTAAAATAAACCCTGTACCGTATGACATTTGTGCAGCGGGCTTCCACGAGCCCTCATTGATCACCAGCGCGCTGATGGCATTTTTTCCTGCAACCAGGTATGGCGCCAAATCGACCGTCTGATAGTTCCAATAGTAAAAATCCCCCCGCGCCGGACCGATTGAAACCAATTGTCCGTTTACATAAAGCTTGTAGCGGTTATCGCCTGAAACAAACACCTTATAGCTGAGGGGTTTGGTATTAAAGTTAAGGGTTTTTCGAAACACACAAACCTGGTAATCCTTGTCCTGCCCCGGCAGATCTATCCAATGAGCATTCCAGCGTTTTGAGCTGACGGAATCTTTTTGGGCGGATGCTTTATCGACACAAATAACAAAACATAAAATAAGGATATAAAAGCGAAACTTCATGGCAGTGGTTTATGATTTGAAAGATAGGAAGAATCTGGTTTAAATGGCAAATCTGATTGGTTTGCTCAGACGGTGTGTGGACTCACCCGGTCATTGCTTCGCTCGACCACCCTCCTGCCGCAAGCGGCAAAGAGGTCACAAAAAATTAACAAGCCCTCTTTGCGCGGAGCTGAGAGAGGGCCGACCAGCGTAGCGTCGTCGGGGTCAGTCGACGGGAGATTGGATAAGCAAAAAAACATTAACAAAAAAGTCCGGCCTCACAGCCAGACTTTTTGCACTTGCCTTATTGATTTACTTAATGATTACGATAGTCATGATCATGGTCGTCATGATCGTGGCCATGATCATGATCCCAATGGTGGTGCTCACGATATTCGATCGTACAGCCCGAGATAGTTGCCGAAGCAAATATCAACGCGGCCAGCACCCTCAAAATGTACCTTTTCATAGCTGGTCTATAATTGGTTTATATAGATATATTACTGGTTGCCAATACCATGCCATGTGCCCTTCTGCTTAATCAGAGGCGATTTGCGATTTGGTCAGAAGTGCAATTTGTAGCAAAATCAGGTCAACTTTATGCTAATCCTGAGGTTGTTCGACTAGTTGAATTTAAACCTTGCCGCAATTGTCGGATACACCTGCAACAGGTTTTCGTCGGTCATTACATGGAAATACATATTGATCTTTGACCCGAGCGAAAAGTTTTTATGCACCTTTAACCAAACCTGCGGTTCACCAAAGAATGAAAGCCACTTGCCATGTAAATTAGCGGTGGAAGCATCGCCGATATTCTTATTGCGGGTATACAGTTCGATATCTCCGCTAAATTCGACCTTGTAATTCCAGAAACCCCTGCCCCAGTAAAGCGAGTACATCAGATCATTACTTCGCTTTTTGAAGGCATTTAATGTGTAAAGCAACGAGGTGCTAAACCAGGCGCCCTCCCATTGGAACGGGTAAACCAATCCTGTCGAAAACGCATTAGCGATATAGTATCCATACGAGCCCGGCTCCGCGATACCCATCCCGCCGCTGTATTGCAATTGCAAATAAACCTTAGGCTTCCAAAACTTGAATGACTTCGACACCTGGGTAAAGAACTTACCCATATTATGATCGGCGCCTTGCAGGTCGGCCTCTGTTTTTATAAAAAATGCGCCCGAAGAGTCGTTTGTTTTATAGTATTAAAAATAGATAGTTTGGAAGTTTTCGGGATTTCGCTTGGGATCAATTTTGTGCCTGGGATCAAAATGTATCTGCAGTATCTGGCCGAATACTATCGACGGCAACATTGCGCCGACGAGCAACAAAATGTATTTCATATGCTTAAAATTTTACAATGCCGTTTTCTATAAATCTTTTATTCCGGCTTTTTGTAAATATCTTTAGCGGGGCAAATCTGGCGCGGAAACGCAGCGGAAATGTACCGTAATTGTAGCCCCTTCAATTTCAACCGATTGACCGCAAGTCGATTATGAATCAAACCGATAGCCAGGCTTTTACAGAATTATTTAAAGAGGCTTGTCGCAAATGCTTTGGACACGCGTTGGAAAAACCACTCACCGAAACCGAAAGCAAACTATTCTGCACCCAGGTATTGGATATTACCGGACTATCAATCGGCTGGAAGAGCGTAAAAAACTATTCATTGTTCTTAATCGGTAACGCAACCGGCAAAGAAGAAAATCCTTCGGTTGCTACACTGGATACAATGGCCCGCTACGTGCTTGGAGCACCATACACTACAGAAATTCAGCGAAAAGATAACGAAAGCCATTACCCGTACTGGTTTTTATATAAGGAGAAGATTAGCTGTTCATTGCCCCGGCATTCCAACCTGAGAAAACGTCATTACGTGCTCATCGCGCTTGGCATAGTCAATGTGCTCATCGCTTTTATATTTTGGACACGGCTGCAAACCGGGGAGTCCGGGCAATTTTCCGACGATTTTAAGCAAGGAGTCGGTAACTCGCTGGTGCAGGATGGCTGGTTTCTAAAAGATAAGGATACGCTTTATTGGAACAAGAACGCAGAAACAAAAGGACAACTGACATTATTCACATTGACCGGCGACAACTGGCCCGATCCACCCAATAAACAACATATCAAAAACCTGTTGCTGCATTCAGTTCCATACGATTGTTTTACAGCTGAGGTGCACCTCAACAACTTTATTCCCCAACAGGAATGGCAACAGGCCGGCCTGCTTCTTTTGGAAGACACCACGCTGACGTGTAAAAGCGTAAGGCTTTCCCTGGCGTTCAATGACAATTTTGGCGGTTTCAGAAAGGGCCGCGAGGTGCTGGTACAGGTTATTTCGTCACAGGGAAATGGTTTCGGGAAACCGGAGGAAATTGCACATAAGTCTATCTTATCGCTTGATACGGCCGAAAGCAATCCCCAAATGACCCAGGTATTGCAGCATACGGGCTTGCGTATCGAAAAACGGGGCCGAAAATTCAGATTCCTTTATTCGGGTGGCGCCCGGGAAAATGGGGCCTTCCGGGAAGTAGCCAGCCAGGAGCTTGATATGCAGCCGCGTTATATCGGGATTTTTGCCATCAAAGGGTTTAAAGACAGCTCTGCAACTGTACCCGTCCACTTTACTTTTTTTCGCATTGCAGGCACGGGTTGTCAATAAGCATCCGCTCGTTAATACACTATCCCGCAATCCATTCCAATTTTATTTCGTAGCTTAACCGGTCTTTTCTCTGCAAAGATGGCAAAGTGGTACTCGTTTAAGTTGCGGCAGATTTTGGTGATCCTGATTATCTTAAACCGGACGATCTCCGCCTATGCGCAGGCGCCAAAAATCAGTTATCCGTCGCCGCAGGTATACACCGAATATAAAACCATTACACCATTAACTCCTACTAACGCAGGTGGCGTCGTACCCCCTACAGTCTACGGCCAGGTGAGTGTTTTTGCGGGCAGCGGGGCTGTAGGCGCCGTAAACAACGCAGGCAAAGCTGCAAGTTTCGGATATCCTTCCGGCATTGCGTTAAGCCCATCAGGTGACTTTTTTGTAAGCGAGGCATTGAATAATACCATTCGCAAAATAACTGCCCAAGCCCAGGTTTCGACATTCGCCGGCACGGCGCCCAAATCAGGTTACGTTGAGGGGAAAGGCACCACCGCACGCTTTTCTGATCCAACCGGACTTGCTATAGATGTGTCAGGGAATATCTATGTAACCGACGCGGCCAACAATGTAATCAGGAAAATAACACCAGATGGCACAGTAAGCACTTATGCAGGATCGGGCAAAGCCGGCAACAATAATGGAACCGCACTTAAGGCAAGTTTTAATCACCCTACCGGTGTTGCGCTGGACAGTTATGGCAACTTGTATGTGGTTGATCAAAATAATAATCTCGCCCGCAAAATAGCAACGGATGGCACGGTAAGTACTTACGCCGGCAATGGCCCGATAAGCTTTAACCTACCTTACGGAATAGCCATCGACGCGGCAAATAATGTATATGTTTCCGATCAGAACTCTATTCGTAAAATAAGCATTGATGGAACGGTGACCACCTTTGCCGGTGGTGCGTTACCCGGCACGGCAGATGGCATTGGCACAGCGGCTGGTTTCAATAGACCCGAAGGACTTGCTTTTGATGGAGCGGGTAATTTATATGTGGCAGATACCGGTAATGACCTGATACGCAGAATAACGCCTCAACAAAAAGTAACGACAGTTGGGCGGGATCCTGCTGGCGCCACTGCCAACGAGAAGAACTTTAATCAACCTACGGGACTCGTTATTGATGCATCGGGGAATGCGTATATCACCGAATTTTGGGGCGGCATTGGGCCGAGCGGTACGGGTGGCAATGTTATCAGCCAATTAATCTTAACGGGATATACAATCGATAAACTACTCCCGGCGGGGCTGCTGTTTAACCCTCAAACAGGTACCATCAGTGGCACACCCGTGGTACAATCCCCACCAACGGATTATACCATAACCGCCTATAATAGTGACGGAATCAGTTCGTTCGTTGTCAATATCAGCGTTACCGGCAATAATGCGTCTACTCAAACCATTACATTTAATCCCATTCCTGACAAAACTTATGGTGATGTAGACTTTGATCCCGGAGCGGCGAGCACAAATAACACGATACCAATAACCTATGCCAGCAGCAACATGGGTGTAGCAACGGTAGTCAATGGCCTTATTCACATCACAGGAGCGGGCACATCACAAATCACAGCATCACAAGCAGGTAACGAGAGTTTTATACCCGCCAATCCTGTAACGCAGATGCTAACTGTGGCCCAGGCGCCGCTGCTCATCATGGCGGATAACAAATCCAAATATTCGGGACAGCCCAATCCACCACTTACGTTTACGGCAACGGGATTTGTTTATAACGAGAATCCATCCGTGTTAACCACACAACCGGTCTTATCTACTTCAGTGACGACAAATTCGCTACCGGGCAGCTATCCTATTGAGATAGCAGGCGCAACTGCGACCAATTACATGATCACGATGTTACCGGGAACCTTTACTATTGAAGCCGCTGAAACCTCGCTGGTTATTCCAAATGTTTTTACACCCAATGGCGATGGCATAAACGATGTATGGAACATCAAAGCAATTGAGGCATTTCCGCAATGCGTGGTATCGGTATTTGAACGCAACGGGAGCCTTGTATTCCAGTCGAAAGGTTATGGCCAACCCTGGGATGGTACTTATAAAGGATCGCCGATACCTCCGGGCACTTATTTTTATGTGATTACTCCCGCAAATGGTCTGCGACCGCTCTCAGGCAGCGTCACCATTTTGCGTTAAAGGCAACCTCCCGGCGGTTTCTCCGTAATTTTAAGAAACGCTATAATATTTGTAATTTCACATCAACTTAATAGCCACCGGGCCTTACCACATGAAAAGGTATGTATTGATGATGTGTGCGACGATATGCCTTTTCGTCATATCCATATCCTCTTTTGCCCAAAGCAATCAAACTGTTACCAGTGGAAGCACAACTGCCCCCGTTACTTTTCCGGGTCCCGAC
>JAICXZ010000456.1 GCA_025934475.1 Mucilaginibacter sp.
GCACATAAAGCAAATGGAACTCACTGCCGAAAATGTCATTCCCGAGGATACTGAGAAACTGGCCGATACCCAGGCTACTCTGGAGTCGTTGCTGTTTAAGCTCATAAACGAATACAGGGATGTAAAAAAAGAGATGTTTGCCCTTGTAGAAAGTGCCGGGCATGCAAAGAAATTAATTGTTGAATAATAAAGATCAGTAAATAGTTTTAAAAAAGCGCGTTGGTAAAGCCACGCGCTTTTCCTATTTAGGTGGTCACTCAAGGATTACTCGATAAAAAAGGCGTTGTTCCGGATTCTTTTATGTATTTCGGGAGTTTCGTCGCCATAGCCGAGTATAATCGCCAGGTGTACCTGTTCTGAGAACGGCACCTGCAGCCGCGAGAATATTTTGGTCTGTTCTACATATTTTGCCAGGCCAACAGGGCAGCTATCGAGTCCCAGTGCTTTAGCAGCCAGCATCATATTTTGGGCGCACATACCAATATCCAAAGATGCCCATTCGTTTTCCCTCAATGCGGTAATAAAGATCACAACCGGCGCTCCATGAAAAATCGGATCTGGCCGCTTAAACAGATCGCCCGCTTTAAGCATATGCAGAAAATGAAAGGCAGCCTTGGCTACATCGCCGGGATGTTCTTTTGCGAACACGCGAGCTGTGACTTTGGCGATTTCTCTCGAGAATGTTTTTATTGTCTCTTTACCGGTTAAGATGTAAAACTTCCACGGCTGCTTGTTGATAGCCGATGGCGCCATACGTCCGGCATCGAGTATTTTGGTAATCAACTCGTGATCTACCGGAGTGTCTTTGTACCTTCTGACGGCTCTTCGCTCGTATATAGTTTTTAGCGTTTCGGAACATGCTATGTCTTCGCTGATTGTTTCTGCTTCCATCTTTTTTATAGTTTAAGTTTTACGTTCTTAATCTCAGGGCCCCTCGCCCGGAGCCGGAGGTTCGTACTGCGGACTTTCGAAACGATCATCCGGCGGAATGTTATCCGGATTCTCTTCGTTCTGAACGTGAAGCAAAGGATCCATTGGCTGCTCAACTTCATCGGCATTCCCGGCTGGCTTCTTATCCGGTATTTCGATCATTGTTTTCTTACCCATGGCTTATTCTTTTGTCGGAAACACCAATACCGGGATTTTTTTACTCTTCAGCAGTTCTTTAGTATCGCTATGCATGAAAAGCTTGCCAAACAGCGATTGATGGCGATGCAGCATCGCCAGCAGGCCTGCATGTTCGCTCGTTATCATGCGTAATAAGCGTTTTACAACTTCTTCTCCGCGAATGACGTGATAGGATATGGGACCGTTGTGAATTTTCTTCAAGTGATTTTCGAATATCATCTTGTCTCTTTCCTCTGCTGCTTTCTCGCCTGGTTCAGCCACGTGAACAACTTTCATTTCCAGTGCAAAGGCTCGGGCAATCTTTGCCAGGTAACCAATCGCCCCAATGTCCTGGAAGCTGTAGTCAGTGGCATAAACAATCTCTTTCGCTTTTTTAAGGTCGGCAGCAGGAGGCACAACCAGCACCGGGCATTTTGTGTAGCCTATCAAATCATTAACATGATTTTTCCCCAAAGCCTCTTCGTCGTGCGCACCCATCACAATTAATTCGATTTTGTTTTTTTCCATCACATCGCCGATGCCGAAAGTCAGCGCGGTAGACTCGACCTCGGTACCAATAACGGGCAGGCGGTCGCCTGGCTCAAGGGTTTTAGGGCTTAGTTCTTCGAGCTGCCGTTTTAACTCGAATAGACGTTCCTGGCTATCTTCTTCAATTTCTTTAAACAATTCTATTGGCCATAGGCCTCCAACATAATTTTCAGGAGTTGGATAAAACACGTAGGTATTTAGCAACAAAAGATCGGTATGCAACTTTTGGCTAAGGGTTAATGCGGTGGCAGCTGCAGCCTTTGCGTTTTTTGAAAAATCGGTCAATAACAAGATATTTTTCATGACTTAGGAGGTTGAGTTAAAAGAAATGTAATTGCTTGATAAACTGGTAGTATAGCATATCAAATTTGAGGATAGTAACACGTGTAGCAAATGACATCCATCATAAAATAATATGACGTTTGTGCTTAAGTAGTTTGGGCACCTTTGTTCCAGGTGACAAACCCTGCCCTTGTTTATTTTTTTAGGCTTGTATCTAGTTGCTTTTGTTGCTGCTTTTCAAGGTTCTTAAAATATCCGCGAACGAGGAAATTATGTTTCAGTGCTTCCACTATCTGGTTAAATCCGTTGGTTCCGTTCCGGATATTGTCCATGCTCGCGCTGAGATTTTTAGCTGTGACAGAATCGTTAAGCAAGAGCTTCAAGGTTCCTCTTCCCTTATACAGATTATTATTCAATTCATTTACCAACTGGTTTAATTGCGCCATCGCCTGGTTGGCATTGTCACCCGCCAGTTTGATCTTAGCCATGGCTCCACGCAAATTGCCGGCCAATGTGGTATCTTTTAAAAGCATACCCACAGTTCCTTCCCCTTTCTTAGTATCGGCAATTAACTCATTCAGGGTTTGCGTCATTTCTTTGGCGTTCAAACTTGTTTGTTTGACATTAGACAAGGTTGATTTGATATTTGCCCGCAATTGGCGGTCATCGATCAATCCCCAAACCGGACTGTTATTCAGGTGAAATACTGTGGCTTTCAGTGCTTCAGAAATATCTGCAATGTTGTTATTGGTTTTAGCTAAGGTTTCCAGCATTTCATCGGTATTGAAATATTTCCGGGTTCCGATAATGTCGTGCTCTGCAACCACGATACCTGGTTGTTTGGCCGGCGTGATGTTGATCACCTTATCGCCCATCAGGCCTTGAGTTCCTATGGAAGCAAACGCATTTTTACGTATAAACGACTTAAACTTATTGTCGACCAGCATTATAGTCTCGATAGTCGTGTCATCAAGCACAGTTATACTTTTTACGGTTCCGGCCTGTATACCCGAAAACAGCACATTGTTGCCCTCGGTTAGTCCATTGACATTTGTAAACCTTGCCCTTAATTCAAAATTTGAACCGAACAAACTACGGTTTTGCCCTATCATGTAAAGCGTAAATATCAACGCAAGCAGCCCTGTTAATACAAATGCGCCTAATTTTATATTGTTTTCTCCCTGGTTTGCCATTTTACTACTCAAAAAATTGTCTTACATTTTCATCTTCCGAATTTTTTAGCTCCTCAAAAGTCCCTTCCGTGTAACATTTGCCGTTGAGCAGCAGAACTACCCTGTCGGCTGTATTTTTTACACAATTCATATCGTGCGAAATAATGATCGAGGAAGTCTTGTATTTGATATGCAGTTGCAGAATCAAATGCTCGATCTCCCTCGCGGTAACAGGATCAAGCCCTGTTGTTGGCTCGTCATACAAAATGATTTTAGGCCGCAATATCATAGTTCGGGCCAGCGCGATGCGTTTGGCCATTCCGCCGGATAGCTCAGCAGGCATCATATCGGCGGTATGCCCAAGGTTTACATTATTCAGCGCTTCCATAACCATATCGTCAACCTCCTGCTGAGAGAGTTCGAACCAATGACGCCGCAGCGGAAACTCCAGGTTCTCGCGCACCGTCATCGAATCATAAAGCGCGTTGCTTTGGAAAAGAAAACCCACCTGGGTGCGCAGCATGTCTAGTTCGTGATGAGTAAGCAGGCCGACATTGTTTCCGAATACGATGATTTTGCCACTATCTGGCTTCAGCAACCCGATGATGCATTTGATCAGAACTGATTTTCCGGACCCCGACCGGCCAAGCACCACAAGATTTTCCTCCTTGTTCAGCTTCAGGCTAAAATCTCTTAGAACTTTATTCTCACCGAAATCCTTGCAAAGCCCTTTTATCACGATCGGAATCTGGCTGTTGCTTTGTTTATCCGCTGGCGCTGCTTTGCTCATGCTGTTTAATTTAATCCTAAAAGCGCCGTTATCTGAACGGCCAATAGATCGATGATAAAAATCAGAACCGACGACAGCACTACGGCCGTATTGGCCGAATTACCTACACCCCGCGTACCCCTGCTTGAATTATATCCCTTATAGCATCCTATTATGCTGACCGCAAACC
>JAICXZ010000400.1 GCA_025934475.1 Mucilaginibacter sp.
AAACTGGAGTCGATACAGCCGGGATATGGACCCGGATTGCGGATCAAACTCAACAAGGCTTCGAAAACCAATCTCGATATAGATTATGGCTTTGGGCGCGAGGGTTCTAACGGGTTGTTTTTGACGGTGGGTGAGGTGTTTTAATTGCCCTGTTGGCCAGGTAATTTTATCTTTTCCTTTGTAACAATCTTATGCCCAGCCATCTAAATTAACTTTGGCTTTTTAACTTCAGCGCCGAACTATTTGCCGGGGTGTTAAACTTTTCAATCGGTTTTTCGTCTAAAGGCAAACCCCGCAATTTTGATAAGTCCGAAGCCCCCGTCTATGAGCCGCATTTTCGTGAAATTATCGTTGCTGACCTTGCTGGGGTTAATTTCAAATACGCTTTATGCGCAGCATAGGAAAGGCGTTCCATTGCGCGACCCT
Source organism: Mucilaginibacter sp. (assembly GCA_025934475.1). GTDB lineage: Bacteria > Bacteroidota > Bacteroidia > Sphingobacteriales > Sphingobacteriaceae > Mucilaginibacter. The sequence goes on from JAICXZ010000400.1 coordinate 427, forward strand.
CAGACACAACAGCCCGACAGTGTGCGAAGAGATAGCGTTAGTCAGGGGGATATGGGTGATGTTATTCACTCGGTTTTTCATCTGAAGCCTGCTTATAAAAAGAATGATTCGATTGGCTCCAAACCGGTTATATCTGTTGTTCCGGCATTGGGTTACACGTTGCAGTCCAGGCTGGCAGTATTGCTTTCCGGGAATGCAGCTTTCCGGACTGCTCCTCAATCCAATGTGTCGACCATCATCTCCAGCATTGCCTATACAGAAAACAAGCAGATTACCCTTCCGATTCAGTCCAGCATCTGGAGCCACAATAATAATTATGATTTTGTGGGGGAGATACGCCTTTACCATTACCCGCAGAGCACCTTTGGATTAGGCAGCAGTTCGAACATCGAGAGCGAGGCGCCGATGAATTACAATTACCTGCGTTTCCAGGAAACCGCTTTGCGTAAAATCACCGGAAGCATTTATATCGGCGCCGGCTACATCATCGACGATCATACCAGCATTTCGATACAGCCGACGGAGAACGGTACGGTTTCAGACTATGTTACTTATAAACGGCGATCCCAAAAAACGCATTCCACTTCCTCGGGCTTCACATTAAACGGGCAGTTTGATACCCGTGATTCGCCTATCAACGCTACTAAGGGCTTTTACGCGACTTACGAATTCAGGCAAAACCTGAAGACTTTGGGCAGTACGTCCACCTGGAGCTCCTTGATACTTGATGTGCGTAAATATTTTCGTTTCCCTGCAAGCTCCAATAATGTTTGGGCATTTTGGTCGTACGACTGGCTGACACTAGCCGGGCGGCCACCTTACCTCGATCTTCCTTCCACACTTTGGGATGCTTCCACTAATGCAGGCAGGGGATACATCCAGGGTCGTTTCCGCGGGGCGCAAATGGTTTATGGCGAAACGGAATACCGTTACCGCATTACCCGGAATGGATTAATTGGCGGCGTGGTATTCCTGAATGCAGAAACCTTTTCGGCCGAGCCCGGTACCAGGCTGCAGGCCATACAGCCGGCCTTTGGTCCGGGGGTACGTATTAAACTCAATAAGGTGTCACGCACCAACATCGATATCGACTATGGCTTTGGCAACCAGGGCTCTCACGGATTATTTGTAAACGTGGGCGAGATATTCTGATATCAAAATTTGTGGAAAACTTCTTATCGCTATGGCACTCAAATTAACAAACAAAGATTGTCATGTTCACGTAAAATAATACTGATTTGTCTGCGAGAGTTTATATGCGTGTAGTAAAGATTCTAACCCTAATTACAATTTTTAACTGTTGGTGCTCAGCCTTTGCAAAGACTAAGACTGATACTGCCCAATATGCACCCCGCCATATTGCAAAAGACAGTATCCGGCAGCGCGACCTGATGGATGTGCTTCATGTATTGATGCACTCGGGAATTTCTTCATCAGCTCAAAATGATTCGATAGGATTAAAACCTGTAATATCCATGATGCCGGCAATTGGATATTCAATGCAATCGCGAATGGCCATCCTGGTTTCAGGAAATATGGCCTTCAGGATGGCTGAAAATTCCCGTGTCTCGGTTATTAATTTTAGTACATCATATAATCAAAACGCGCAATTCACGCTGCCCCTGATGTGGAACGTGTGGACCAGAAATAATAGCTATAACCTGATCGGTGATCTGAGGTTCTTTATCTATCCGCAAAACACATTTGGGCTGGGGAGTAATTCTATAGTGAGAAACCTCGACCCGATGAACTATAACTATTTCCGTTTTTCGGAGTCGGTGATGCGCAAGGTAGCGGGAAGCCTGTACCTCGGCGCAGGATACATGGTTGACGATCATTGGGGTATATCGCACCAACTGCCTATCAGCGGCACGTTCCCCAGCTTTGAAAACTACAACAGCGCGACACATACCGTTTCATCGGGATTAACCCTGAGCGGCATTTTTGACAGTCGCGATTGCTCGATCAATCCATCCAAAGGCTTTTACGCTATGTACCAGTTTCGCGAGAACCTGTCTGCATTGGGCAGCACCTCGTCATGGAATTCGCTGATATTGGATATGCGTAAATACATCAAGTTTCCGGCGAGCTCAAACAACGTTCTGGCGCTGTGGTCGTACGATTGGATGACGCTGAGCGGAAATCCGCCTTACCTTGACCTGCCATCCACACTTTGGGACAATAGCACTAATGCAGGCAGGGGCTATATCCAGGGTCGCTACCGTGGCGCGCAGATGGTTTATGGCGAAGCCGAGTACCGTTATCATATCACCCGCGACGGTTTGATTGGCGGCGTTTTCTTTGCCAACGTGCAATCTTTTTCCGCAACACCGGGCACGCATCTGCAAGCCATTCAGCCGGGTTATGGTCCGGGGCTCCGCTTCAAGCTGAATAAGACTTCGAGAACCAACATTGCCATGGATTACGGCTTTGGCACCCAGGGCTCCAAGGGCCTGTTCGTGAACGTGGGCGAGCTGTTCTGACACGCCAACGTAACAATTAAGTTAAATTTTGTTAAATATTTCTGTTGGGGAAACCAACACATTTTTATCGCGTAATTATTATATATATTAGTATATCATTTTACCGGAAATATGCTGAGGTTTTACTTGAAGCTGGTGTGTATTGGTTTGCTTGTAACGGCCTTCCTGTCTTCGTGCCAAAAGGACGAAAATGTGACGGATCCGAAAGCAAATAGTTCTGCCCCGGCCGATACCTCTCAAAAGCTGGCCGACCTGACGGCTCCCGGTAATTTCCTGGTGAGCAAAGGCACACTCAAGATAAAGCTTCCCGATACTATTTACACTTTCGACGCGTCACTTGACTCGATCGCATTTGTGAATATGAATATTGATGGTAAAGAATACTACGGTGTTACCGCTATCAATAAGGCGCATACGGTTAGCTTCGGTATAAGTTCGGTGGGGGCGCCTATCGCCGAAATGGCAAGTAACATTGCCGGCTGCCAGTTGCTGCTTCAACCCGCAGACAAACTAAGCAGCGAATTCACGCTTACCAAAAATACCAGTCCGCAGGACTTTGGCACCATGTTACTGGATAAGTACAACCAGGATACGGTTTTGGCCAAAGGTACCTTCCATACTTACCTGGCAAAGGATCCTAAGAAGAACACTCCGGCTATTGTTGAGGGGAGTTTTGAGTTGAGGGTTAGGTGAGATCGGAAGTCGGAGGTCTGATGTCCGCGGTCTGATGTCCGAGGTCAGAAATTAGTGATTAATGGTGATATAGTTTTGGGATAGAATTTGATGGCGATGGGCTTTAAACCTGTCGCCATTTTTATTTGGTGTCACCAATTTTTGTCGTCATCCACAAAATCAACAATCCGAGCAGTGCAATAACACCAAACGCAACTTGCAGATTCACCGCTTGTGCGACGAACCCTACAAAAGGGGGAACAAACAGGAACCCGAGATACCCTATTGATGATACCGCGGCTATGGCCGGGCCCTCGCTAAGGGCCTTGGATTTACCAGCCATGCTATATACCAGCGGAACGATGCAGGACACGCCGAAGCCGATGAGACTAAAACCCACGAGTGCAGAAGCGACATGCGGTAATAATATCGCTATGGCAAAGCCGGACACGATCAGGATGCTGCTGTTTACCAGCAGACGTTTGATGCCCCAACGGCCGGTCATCCTGTCGCCGATGAAGCGGCCCAGCGCAACGCTGACCATGAACACAAGAAGCCCCGTGGTTACTATCTTTTCGTTGGCGTGTACGGCTTCGCGAATGTAGATGCCGCTCCAATCGTACATCACATTTTCGCAGGCCATGGTGGCAAAGCATATCAGGGCGAATTTGAGCAGGGCGCGGTCCTGGAATATCAGCGAGGCCGTTTTAAACCTTTTTTGGAAGAAGGTTTGGTTATCATCTTCAATTTCCTCTTTTGGCTCCGGCTTT
>JAICXZ010000344.1 GCA_025934475.1 Mucilaginibacter sp.
GGGAACGGCGGCTTGATACGCGGATTACCACGTTTGCCTTCGAGTGATTCAAGCAGAGCGGTCTCTTCACCACAGATGTAAGCACCGCCTCCGGGCTGTACGTACAATTCCAGGTCATAGCCTGTGCCTAATATATTCTTGCCTAAAAATCCGGCATTCTTTGCTTCTGCAATTGCTTTTTCAAGGATTCGTATCTGAGGCATCATCTCGCCGCGAACATAGATATATGATGCTTTGGCACCCAATGCAAAGCTCGAAACGATCATTCCCTCTATCAATAGGTGAGGGATATAAGTCATTAAATAACGATCCTTGAATGTTCCCGGCTCCGATTCATCGGCGTTGCATACCAGGTAGCGGGGCACGCCTTCCGGTTTAGCCAGAAAGCTCCACTTCATCCCGGTAGGGAAACCAGCGCCACCGCGGCCTCGCAGGCCCGATTTCTTTACCTCTTCCACAATAGCATCGGGGCCCATTGTTTTAAGCGCTTTCTCAACCGAGGCATAACCTCCCTTTTTGCGGTAAACCTCAAAAGTGTTGATACCGGGTTCGTTGATATGTTCTAAAAGCAGTTTGCGTCCCATTGCTATTAATAAATCCTTTTTGTTATATGGTAGTAATTAACATGTCTTATCACACAAGTGGTTAAAGCAACCAGCATCAGCGGGCCCAATATGATTGGGTATGTCTTTAAGTCACCATTCTGATAAGAAGCCAGCAGAACGATCACAAAAATTGCATCGGTCACTATTAAGCTGGTTCTACTCATGTTAATGATACTGTTCATTTAATATATCTTTCCGGTCGATTTATACCATTTAAAGTGATAAAATGCGCTTCGGGCTACTAGTACCACCAGCACTAAAACCGCCGCGAGCATATTTTGCCTCGAATTAAAGATAGCCCAGAACATCAACACCAGCGCTGCCAGCACAAACATATCAGCCATAATTAACCGTGTCTTCGTCAGGTACATCAGTTATTCGCTTTTTGTCTCAAATCCCCGATCAATTTATCAACCGATTCATTGGTCAAATTCTCATAAAAAGTATATTCCGGGCCTATCTGCAATACCGGACCATAGCCGCATGCGGCCAGGCACTCTACACCTCTCCAGCTAAATAAGCCATCAGGTGTAATTTCGCCTTCTTTCACGCCGAGCTTTTCTTCGATGTGATCCATGATCTTTTCGGCGCCAACCAGGCAGCAAGGACCGGTGCGGCAAACTTCCAGTACATATTTGCCCTGCGGACGCATAAAGTACATAGTATAGAAAGTTGCCACTTCATACACTTCAATCGGCTCAAGCTGCAGGTATTCAGCAACTTTATCCATTGCCGGAGTGCTTACCCAGCCAAATTCAGCCTGAACCAGGTGCAAAACAGGCAGCAAAGCCGATTTCTGTTTTCCTTTTGGATAACGGGCAACAATCTCATCGAACTGTTTTACCAGTGCTGGTGAAAACTCAACCGGAGCACCTGTATCTTCTACTTTAAGCATCTAATTCTCCGGCTATAACATTCATACTACTCATGTTAATTATCGCATCTGAAAGCAGCATACCACGGCTCATTGGTGCATACATCTGGTAATTGATGAAGCACGGCCTGCGAAAGTGTAAACGGTATGGCGAACGGCCACCGTCATTTACCAGGTAAAAACCAAGCTCACCATTACCGCCTTCAACAGCGTGATAAACTTCGCCTACAGGTGTTTCTATCTCGCCCATCACAATCTTGAAGTGATAGATGAGCGCTTCCATATTGTTATATACTTCTTGCTTTGGAGGGAGATAGAATTCAGGCACATCGGCGTGGAAAACGTCCTTAGGCTCTTTCTCTATCTTGGCCATACATTGATCTATCATGCGAAGACTCTGCCACATTTCGGCATTACGTACCAGGAAACGATCGTAAACGTCGCCGCTGGTACCTACCGGAATTTCAAAATCCAAATCCTCGTAAGAGCAATATGGTTCCATGGCGCGTACGTCGTAATCAATACCGGCTGCGCGCAACAATGGACCGCTCCAGCTGTAGCTTAAAGCTGTCTCAGCAGGTACACGAGCCACGTCTTTAGTACGGTCGATGAAGATACGGTTGCGGGTAAGCAGGTTTTCGAACTCTTTCAGTACAACCGGGTATTCCTTCTGGAATTTTTTGATCTTGGCGAAGGCGATATCATTAAAGTTACGCTCAAAACCACCTATACGGCCAATATTGGTCGTAAGGCGCGAACCGCAAACTTCCTCGTAAATTTCATAGATGAGCTCGCGGTATTCCATTACGTAGAAAAATCCAGCGGTAGCTCCGGTATCAACACCCAAAACGCTGTTGCAGATCAGGTGGTCGGCGATACGAGCCAATTCCATAATGATGATACGCAGGTAGTCGACACGTTTTGGCGTTTTGATACCCAAAAGCTTCTCAACCGTCATGTGCCAGCCCATGTTATTAATAGGCGACGAACAATAGTTCATGCGGTCGGTCAGCGGCGTAATCTGATAGAATGGTCTGTGCTCAGAAATTTTTTCAAACGCACGGTGTATATAACCTATGGTTGAAACACCGCTTACGATGCGCTCGCCGTCGAGCTGGAGCACGTTCTGAAATACGCCGTGCGTGGCAGGGTGCGTTGGCCCTAAATTGAGCGTTGAGAGCTCGCTTTGCGGATCGTTATCATCAAGCAGCAGGTGCGTTTTCATCTTTTATTATCTTCCAAAAAAGTAATCTCGTTTATCAACACGGTTCGGATCCTCCAGCGGATATTCTTTCCGCATCGGAAAAACCGTCATATCATCCACATTCAATATTCGGCGCAAATCGGGGTGACCGTCGAATATAACGCCGAAAAAATCATAGGTCTCACGCTCCATCCAGTTGGCGCCATCCCAAATGGTGGTTGCCGTTGGGATATGCAAGTCATTTTCATCCATGAAAACCTTGATCCTCACCCGTACACCGTTTATAAGGCTGTGCAAATGATAGATCACCCCTATCTGCTTTTCTTGTTCAGGATAGTGGATGCCGGTGAGGTCTGTTAAATAAATAAATTGCAGCGCTGGGTCTGTTTTCAGGAATGTCAGCAGATCGGTAATCTTTTCGCGACTGGTCTCAAAGGTGAGCAGCCCGTATGGCTCGGTAACCTCGGTTACGTCGCTCTCAAATTTAGCTTTTATGCTGTTGAGCAGTTCTTCGTTGGTTATCTTACCCATTATTGAATTCCGTATGAGGCTAATAATTTCTGGTATTCGGGTGTATCCCTCCTCCTTAGCGATTCGGTTTGTACCAGCTTTTGTATCTGCATAAAACCATCTATCACCGCTTCCGGTCTTGGCGGGCAACCGGGTATGTACACGTCAACAGGGATGATTTCGTCTATACCCTGCAATACAGAATAAGTATCGAATATACCGCCGCTGCAAGCACAAGCTCCCATCGAAAGCACCCAGCGTGGCTCGGCCATTTGGAGGTAAACCTGCCTTAAAACCGGGCCCATCTTTTTTGAAATGGTGCCCATTACCATCAATAAATCTGCCTGGCGGGGTGAGAAGCTTAAACGTTCGGCGCCGAAGCGGGCCAAATCGTAGTGAGGCGACATGGTGGCCATAAATTCAATTCCGCAGCATGAAGTAGCGAATGGCAGGGGCCACAATGAATACGAACGCGCCATCCCTATCACCTTATCAACCGAGGTTGCAAAAAACCCGGCACCTTCTACACCAGGAGGGGCGTCCACTATTTTAATATCACTCATGATCTAAATAAATAGAATGATGCCTTAAAGCTGGAACTTTAAAAACATCGCAAAATTAGTACAAATAAGCATGTAAAAAATACACAATGATGACTGGAGTTTATTTAGAATCATTCCAAATCAATCCCAATCCAGCGCTCCTTTTTTGATAACGTAAATAAACCCGAGCAATAAGGTTGCCATAAAAATAAACATCTCGATCATCCCTTCGCTGCCCAGCTCCTTGAAATTTACCGCCCATGGATACATGAAAATTACTTCCACATCGAACAGTACGAACAAGATGGCTACCAGGAAATACTTGATCGACATCGGCGTGCGCGCATTACCAATTACTTCGATACCTGACTCAAATGGGGTCAGTTTATCGCTGGTAACACGTTTAGGGCCAAGCTTATGGGTAAAAAACATGGTAGTAACCACAAAACCCACAGCTACTATCATCTGGAAAATGATAGGTAGAAAATTCACAGGCAAACTTTGTACATCCATGGTGCAAATATACGAACCAATGGAAAAATAAAAAAGCCCCAAAAAGGGGCTTTTTATGCTTTCAACGCAATTACAAGTTATTTGCTTTTCCCGCCGCCATGCCGTTTGAAGTATTCGGCTGCTTGTTTATTAGCAGGGTCCTGCTCTTTAGCCTTGTTGTAATTTTCGGCTGCTTTGGCTTGATCCTTTTCTTTAAACTCATAGTAGGAACCCAAGTAATCATAAGCTTCCGCCAATCCCTGTTTATCCTGATCTGTCAGCGGGCTCTTAGATGCCATCGCTGTCAGATACAATTCATAGTAAGGCTTAGCCAAACCTTTGATATTATTCCTGTCCATGTCCTTGGCATCATTCACCCTTGCGCGATACTGATAAACCACTGCCGGTACATTAGTTGTTTTATGCTGAACATAACTCAATGCAGAATCTGCTTTATTTAATACGGCAGTATCCGGTTTGTTAGCATTTATAGAGAAGTAATAACTAAGGCCCTCCTTTAAATAATCGTTTAAAGTAAC
>JAICXZ010000813.1 GCA_025934475.1 Mucilaginibacter sp.
CTTCGACAAGTTCTATCGCGTTGGCAGTGAGGATACCCGGAATACGAAAGGCCCCGGTTTAGGTCTGTATATTGTAAAAGAAGTGCTTGAGAAGCACCAGGCCAGTATAAAAGTGAAAGATAACCGACCCGTTGGTAGTATATTTGAAGTAGTCTTCGGATAGGAATTGACACGAATTACACGAATGCGGACGAATTAGCGCAAATCAATATTCCTAATTCGTGAAATTCGATCCAATTTGTGATCATTTGTGTTATTTAAATTTTATTTCACATGCAAAGTAAAAAACGCATACTGTTAGCCGAAGATGAAGAGCATCTTTTAGAGGCTATCAAGCTTAACCTCGAACTGGAAGGTTACAAGGTTTCAACCGCCAATAACGGCAAAAAAGCCCTGCAAATATTTAAGGAAGAACGCTTTAACCTGGTGATACTGGATGTAATGATGCCCGAGATCGACGGTTTTGTGGTGGCCGAGACCATCCGCCTGGAAAACTCGGAAGTGCCCATTATGTTCCTTACCGCCAAAAACACTAACGAGGATAAAATTTCGGGTCTTAAAAAAGGCGCGGATGATTATCTGACCAAACCTTTCAACCTGGAAGAGTTGATCCTGCGGGTGAACAACCTGGTTAAACGCGGTTTGAAAGGTGAAGAACTGAAAGAGTTTAACAGCTATAAAATTGGTGATAAAACCATTCATTTCAACTCGTTCGAATTGGTTAACGGCGATGGTTCTATCACCCCGCTTACCAAAAAGGAAACGATGCTGCTTAAGCTCTTGATCGAACGCCGCAATGAAGCCGTATCGCGTGAGCAAATACTGGAAACGGTTTGGAATTATGATGTTTATCCATCAACCCGTACTATCGATAACTTTATTCTTACCTTCCGTAAGTATTTTGAACCCGATCCTAAAAACCCGGTTTATTTTCATTCGATCCGTGGCGTAGGCTATAAATTTACCGATAACCACCATTAATGTTCAGCAACCGTACCCGTTTATTCATCGGCACGATATTTTTGCTTTCGCTGATCATTTTGGTGGATAAACAACGGTATGAACTGGCCTCGCTGGCGCTGATGATGCTCGTACTGCTGGGATGGGATTATATTAAACAGGGCACACTGGTAGTTGCCGCCAGATATTTTCATCATAAAGAATACGATAAAGCGGAGCGGTCTCTTGCGGAAATTTTCAGGCCTGAGTGGCTTCGCAAAAATCGCCGTGGCTATTATGAATTTTTAATGGGTGGTATTTGCCTGCAAAAGCAGGATTATAAAGACGCAGGCGAACACTACGAAATAGCCGCACAATATCCCCTTCGCTCGGTGAACGATCACGTGGCCGCGCTGGTGCATGTGGCCAATATTAGTATCAGGCTTGGGAATTTTAAAAAGGCAAAGGCCTATCTGCAATTAACCGAAAAACACAACGAGAAAATAAACGCCAAAATGAAGGATGTTATTAAGCGTCTTCATGAGGAATTGAAAAATAAAAGATAGGGAGGGGCCTACATTGCGTCTCTGTGCTGATTCGGCTGTAGAGACGCAATATTTTGCGTCTCCTGACAGAATAATATGAACGACTCACTTTTTATAAAAGCCGCATTTTCAAAACCGACCGAACGCCCGCCCGTGTGGATGATGCGACAGGCCGGCCGTTTTATGAAGGAATATTGGGATATCAAGAACAAATATTCTTTCCTGGAGATGTGTAAAACCCCGGAGATTGCTGCCGATGTAACCATGCTGCCGGTGGATCTGCTGGGTATTGACGCCGCGATACTTTTCTCGGATATTTTGGTAACTGCCGAAGCCATGGGTGGCGATCTGAGCTTTTCGCAGGGCGTAGGACCGCAATTTTCGAACCCCGTACGGAGCGAGGCGGACATTGACCGGTTAGAAACCGGCGTGGTGCATAAGCTGCAA
>JAICXZ010000828.1 GCA_025934475.1 Mucilaginibacter sp.
ATATAGCTTACGGGAGTGCTCTATACCCTTCAATTTACGCAGACCTTTCAATTGGTATTTCAGCGCCACATCGTTAAATGGATCGATCTCCAAAATCAGCCGGGCCAATTCAGACACCAGGGTTATATCACCGGCCTGGTAATGGGTTGCGAGCATGGGCTGAAGAACCGCAATCAAACGTTCTTCATAGCGATCCTTGTATTCATCGAGCCATTGGTCAGGCATATCGGCCAAAAGTCTTCCTCTTGATAAGATGTCGAAGTGGTTAAACACTTCCTGTTCGTCGGCAGCAGTTTGGCTTCGAACCAAATCTGACACCAGGAAATAATCGCAGAAAATTTGTTCGCTAACCTCAAACTGGTAGTGATCATCCCGAAAAACCAATTCGATCCCTTCCAGGCTGCTAATGATATTACGTAGGTGATTAAAGGTAACGCCCTTAATATTTTTGGTTTTGGCCGCATCCTTATCCGGCCATAATAGCGACGATATCTTTTTTGAGGCCACACCGCCATTATCGCGGCTTTTGAGCAGGATAAGCAGGAACAGTTGCTTGATTTTTGGGCTAAACAAGTGCGTAACATCCATGCCATGCTTGTCAGACACTTTAAATTCTCCAAGCATGAAAATAGCGTTCGGTTTTTTGCGCCCATCTTTGCTTTGCTCAGCACCTAAGGTTTCGATTGGGGATACAACGGCGGGCTCTGGCCTTCTCCGGCGTCTTTTGTAAACAATAATACCTCCTCCTATCAAGGTCACCACTAATACTACCCAAACATAGATCAAAGCCGGATGAGATACCGGGGCCGGGCCAAGTGAACTCAGGTAAACCGCATTACTCACCGGCGGTCCAAGCAATGAATACAGCTTGATAGTCGACCTTGCCCTGTCTGTAAATTCCTGTATACTGCAGATGAACTTATTCGTCTTGTGATCAAAAAATAAGTTAATGTCAGACTCTATCTTTTCCGAAACAACCGGAATTGGCGCGCTCACCACTTGGTAAGCACCATCTGCGATGGAGAATTTATATAGCTTTAGCGTTGTACGGGCTATCTCGTGCGGGTAGCAAAGCGCATAAAAGTATTTCTTATCAGGTGAAAGTACCAGGTTATTTGCCGGAACAAATACCTCGCCGGAAGGCGGATGCAACGTCCAGCATTTTTTTACCGAATGTGTCTTTAGATTGATGCGATATAGATCATACAACTGCCTGCCCCCTACCACCTGGTTCCCCGATTCGTTGCCGTACCCGCCAAAAATTAACACCTCATCCGCGTTATCCGATGGACCGGAAGCTGCAAAAAACCGCGGCATAATTTTATCGCCTTTAAAAGGCACTTCTTCCCAGGTATCCTTGCCCGGATCATATTTTATAAACTTGTCGTAGTAACGATAGCCGCCATATCCGCCAAACAGGTAAATAGAATCCTGCGACAGGTTGTAAAACATATTATGGTGGTGCCTTTGTTGGGGTAGTATGGTTTTACCTATAGCCTCCCACGTCAAATTATGCATGTTAAGCGAGGCGATGCTAGCCATCCCTTTGGGAATATCGAATAGTTCGTATATATAACACTTATCCTCGCGGGTATTGAAGATGCTCTTGCCAAGTACCATCGGCACAGGCAACTTATTAGCATAGGGTATCGCGGCAGTTTTTTCTGATTCAGGGTCGAACGTAATAAGCGAATCTTTACTGAAGATAAACAGGTTCTGCTTAAGTGGATCAAAATTAATTCC
>JAICXZ010000781.1 GCA_025934475.1 Mucilaginibacter sp.
GAGCCTGTGATGGTGTATTCGTCCGGAATGCCCAATATTTTGAACGGCATGTATGCTTTGTGCTGCAACAAAAATGAGGCGCATGCTTCTCCAAGTCCGCCATTAACGCTATGCTCTTCAATGGTAACAATTGCTTTGCAGCGCCTGGTTATATCGGCAAGCAGGTCATAATCCAAAGGTTTTATGGTATGCATGCTCACAACCAGCGCAGAAATACCATGTTCTTTTTCCAATATTTCGGCCGCTTTCAGCGCCGGATAAACCGTTTCACCGGTGCCAATGAGGGCTACGTCGGCCCCATCTTTAATAATACGGCCTTTTCCAAACTCAAAAGGGGTACCATCAGCAGGCAATGCCGGCATCACTTTTTTTCCGAAACGCAGGTATATAGGGTGATTGGTTTTTGCAGCGAGTTTTATCGCTTCTGCCGTCTCATAATTATCGGCTGGGGCGGCAATAATGATATTATTGACAGCACGCAGCACAGCAAAGTCATGCAGGCTGTGATGTGTACTACCCAAAGCGCCATAACTTACACCTGCACTGATCCCGATCGCTTTTACCGGGTTATCTGAATAAGCGATATCATTTTTGATCTGCTCCAAGGATCTTGCGGTCAAAAAGCAGGCGGGAGACACTGCGAATACTTTTTTTCCTGCCGATGCTAACCCTGCGGCTACGCCTACCAGGTTTTGTTCTGCTATTCCAATCTCAACAATTTGTTTAGGATATTTTTGCCCATATGGCCCCAGCTTTCCTGATCCACGCGAATCACTGGTAACTACAATAATATCTTTGTCGGCGGCTGCAAGCTCCTCCAATGTTTGGGCGAAAACCTCGAGGTTTGCCTTATCCGTCTGCGTTTTATTTTTAGCTTCCGCTATCATATTCTTATTCTATATAGGCAACTGCCAGTGCATCATCCAACTCTTTAACAGCCCGTCCATATTCATCGGCGCTTGGTACCCCATGGTGCCATTTCAACACATCTTCCATATAGCTTACGCCCTTGCCTTTAATGGTATGGGCAATCACCAGACTAGGTTTGTCTTTTTCAAAAGGCAACGAATCGAAAACCTCCATCAGTGCCTTGATATCATGGCCGTCAACATGCTTTACCACCCAGCCAAAACTTTCGAATTTGGCATCTATCGGATCGGTATTGCAGACTTCCGAAGTCCTGCCCGAAATCTGCAATTTGTTGTGATCGATAATAGCGCAAAGATTATCCAGTTTATAATGCGCCGCTGTCAGCGCCGCTTCCCAGTTAGAACCTTCGGGTAATTCGCCATCGCCCAACAGGGTAAATACGCGGTAGTCACGGTCATCCATCTTTCCGGCTAGGGCGGTGCCTACGCTAAGCGGCAACCCATGTCCGAGCGCACCTGTGTTTTGCTCTACGCCGTGAACTGTCCTGGTAGGGTGGCCGATGTAATGCGATTTATACTTGCATAAAGTCTCTAAATCCGATTCCGGAAAAAAGCCCTTATCGGCTAGCACTACATACAGCGCTTCGACTGTATGCCCTTTGCTCTGAATATACCTGTCACGGTTGGGCGATGTGAAATCCTGCGGACTAACTCGCAGCACATGATTATACAAAACGTTCAAAATGTCCAAGCATGAGAGGCTCCCACCTGTGTGCCCGGCTTTGGCCGTATAGATATATTTTAAAATATTCTTGCGGTAGTTTATTGATTTTATTGCCAGCTCTTTCTCTGTCACCTTCTGATTATTTTAATTAAGCACATTTACTTCCCACCCCATATAATTGTCGAAAGCTTCACGCAAAATGGCCGATGTTTTCGACGCGTTCATCACCACGTGATGCTCGAACCCGTTGCGGCATACAAACTGCATCAGGCCCTGCAGGTCGTTTATTTGGGCTACTGCCCGGGTGCCGAATGTATTTAACGGGTCGTCTGTTAGCATACCTTCGCCAACATAGGCTTTGATAATACCTTTCGAATCATCTGTGCTGATTCTGCCATAAGTTAGCGGCATTGCGGGTGTGCGACCAGCCAGTGCGCCATAAGTATTTTCTTCACCTACTGATGTGCCTATAATTGGCGCCGTGCTTATTTCGATATCCGGCAGGAACGATTTTGCCCAGTTGCCGCAGTGGAACAACACGCACTTATTTTCGTCGTCAGCATAGTTATTGTTCCAATCTACAAGTGCACTCGGTGAACTTGATGCTAGTTGCATCGCGTACATCGTTAATGTACCGGTGACGTCAACCTCACAGGCGCTTGGCAGCATATTTTCGCTCATCATGCTCATGCTGGTGCAGAC
>JAICXZ010000659.1 GCA_025934475.1 Mucilaginibacter sp.
CAGTTGCATTAAAACGATAGCAGCGGTTTTGATTACCTCGGTCGCGTGGTCAAGATCAGCCGGTGACAAAGTTCCGTTTGCGCCAGGGGCAACTACGATAGTATTTTCGGCATGCTGGTCGACCGTTATCAGCGCTACTCCCGAAGGGCCGTACGGATCGGTCAGCATATAATTTACATGTATGCCTTCCTGTATGAATGATCGCAGTGCATCAACACCAAAAATATCATTGCCCGTTTTGGCGATAAAAGTAACATCCCCGCCGAGCCGTTTAGCGGCAACAGCCTGGTTGGCGCCTTTGCCGCCGGGATTCATAAAAAAGCTGCCGCCCAGCAGAGTTTCGCCGGGAGCCGGGAGGTGGTCGGCACGGATCACCATATCGGTATTGGTGCTGCCTATAACAACAATTGGAGCTGAGTTCATAATCGGTACGTTAAATGTAGCGAAATGTTTTTAGTCAACACACGCTGCATACTACCAATTCGCGCTTTAATCGCTGTATGCTACTGTTCTTTTTTCGCTGTTGCTTTGGAAGGCCAGTTCAATGATGCGAATTGTGGTTCGTGCCTGCTCTGGCTTAACGATAAGTTCCTTGCCTTCGGCGATTGCCTCGTAAACATTATGAAACAAATCCTGGTAACGGCCCGGTTCACTTGGAATGGTTTCAGTAACGGTTTTGCCTTCTTTATCATAAGTCACATGTCCCCATATCGATTCCGGCTCGACGCCCCATCCCGGTTCCGAAGGTTTGTGTCCTGCTTTCAAAGCTTCTTCCTGCACATCCATGCCATATTTGATGAAGGTTCCATTGTAGCCGTAAATGGTATACACCGGTCCGGGTTCTTTTACCAGCATGCCGCTTTTAAGCGTTACTTTAAGTCCCGGGTACCAAAGAATAAGTTCAAAATTATCTTCCACCTGCAATCCGCCGGGGCGCTGGGTTGTCATGAAACAGGTTATTTCGTGTGGCTTGCCAAATAACTCGAGTGATGCATCAATCACATGTGCGCCGAGATCATAAAAAATCCCTGAGCCGGGAAGTGGTTTCTCGCGCCACGCTTGCGGACGAAGTCCCAGGCGGTAGCGATCGTAATGAACCTCCATCTCAACCACTGTCCCCAGCACACCGCCGGCCAGTACTTTTTTTACCGTATTATGTCCGCTATCAAATCGACGATTATGATGCACACTCAATACCCTATCCTGTTTTTCTGCTAACGCGATTAACTCATCCGCTTCAGCAGAAGTAACTGTAAAAGGTTTTTCTACCAGCACATGTTTGCCGGCCAGCAAAGCCTTTCGAGCCAGATCAAAATGTGAGGTATTTGGTGTGCCGACAAGTACCAGATCGATGTTAGGATCATTGATAATCTCATCTGCTGTGCCGACAATTTCCGCATCCGGATAGATCGATTTTGCCAGTTGTGCGCGACTTGCCTCCGATGTGCTGATTTTGGCCAGGTTAAAGCCGGGATCAGCCTGAATAAACGGCGCAAAAAATGTTTGTCCCGAATTGCCAAAGCCGATGAGGCCGGTGTTGAGTGTTTTTTTCATGATACCTTAGTATGTCATACGATGAGCCAGACGGACCAGAAATCTTTTCGAACTGTCCTACCCAAATGCACGGCGTTAAAGATCTCTCCCGCCTATTGGGGGTTCGAGATGACATTTTTTGTTAAAGAATTTCAAATTTTACAAACCGATTAAACCGCCTAATGCTTTAATCAGGATATTGCATCATTCTCCGCTAAAAATAACATTACCATTTATGAAATACGGAACTTTTGCAAAAAACGAACGACTATCCGCCATCGGCCTTGGCTGCATGAGCATGAGCCATGCCTATGGCACGCCTGATGATCCGGAGTCTATCCGCACGCTGCATCTCGCGCTCGACCTGGGCATCAACTTTTGGGACACAGCCGATGTTTACGGCAACGGCAAAAACGAAGAACTGATCTCTAACGTATTGACCCAAAATCGGGACAAAATATTTATCGCAACCAAATTCGGTTTCCGTACTGATGCTGATGCAAAGTTGACCGGCTTCGACGCCCGCCCGGCTTACATGAGGCAAGCTGTTGAAGCCAGTCTGAAACGGCTGAAGATCGAAACCATCGACCTGTACTACGCCCACCGCATCGATCCGAATGTTCCCGTTGAAGAAATGGTCGGCGCGATGGCAGAATTGGTGACTGAAGGCAAGGTTCGCTATCTAGGGTTGTCGGAAGCCTCAGCGAATTCTATTCGCCGTGCACATGCAGTGCATCCGATAGCAGCGCTTCAAAGTGAATATTCGTTATTAACCCGCGATGTAGAGGACGAAATATTGCCGTTATGCAAAGAGCTGGGAATCACTTTTGTTCCATTCAGCCCCTTAGCCCGCGGACTAATGACCAATACCTTAAACCTGGGCGATCTTCCTGCCAATGACTTCCGCAGAGGCCTTCCGCGTTACCAGCAGGAAAATGAGGATAACAACACCAAACTAGCTGAAGGCTTTGCCGAACTTGCCACGCAAAAGGGTTGTTCACCGGCTCAGTTGGCTCTCGCATGGGTATTGGCGCAAGGTGATAACATTATCCCTATCCCCGGCACTAAAAAGCAGGATAAACTTCGCGATAACGCCGGCAGTGTAGATTTGTTAGTTACCGATGACGACAAGCAAAACATCGAAGCACTGCTGCTTAAATATCCAAATGTCGGTGACCGCTATAATGAGAATAATAAGCGGTTTGTGGACAAGAGTTAAGCGAGGCGCGTGGCGATGGGCGCATGGCGTTGCCTGTTACTTCTATCGCCATGCGCCAAGCGCCTTTCGCAACGCTACTCCGGCACCTCCTTCAAGTAAACATCACGGTAATACACATGTGTTCCATGCGCCTGCAGCTCGATCTGCTCTTTCGGGAAGATTGGCAGCTTGCGATCCCAATAGTTATCCAGCACCACATTATC
>JAICXZ010000526.1 GCA_025934475.1 Mucilaginibacter sp.
CTTATATGTTTTCGAGGCTTTCCCCATAAAACGATAAACATCCCCATCAACCCTGATAAATCCGAGCAGCGACTGGTCCTTACCGGTCCAATGTTTGGTGGGTGACGAGGTTAGCGTATCGGAGAACGACCAGATACTCATGTAGGTATTGCGCACGATCAAAGGATAAGCCGGCGCTTTCTGAACCTGGGCCAAAGCCGAACTATACAGAAATACCAGGCAAGCAGCCGCAAAGAGCGTTCTCTTCATATATAAATGCCGTTGAAAAACAAACTGTTATTGAGGTCAATTAAGGCAAATATAACTGAAAAAAACACGGATAAAAGACTACGCTAAAACGAAAAAACGCGGCATCTACCGCATTTTTTGCAAAAGACTGTTTTAGAGTGCGAATAATTATTGTGCTTGTTTTTGCCTGCACCATTTTTCAAGCGCGCCTATCACCTCAGCAAGTTTCATAGGTTTGCTCAAGTAATCATCCATACCGGCTTTGAGGCATATGTCGCGGTCTTCGGCCATGGCATTGGCTGTCATGGCGATGATCACCGGCTGCTCTTCCATATGCGCGCGGATAAACTGGGTAGCTTCAAGACCATCCATTTCTGGCATTTGCACATCCATTAGGATAAGATCGTAACGTTTTTTAGCCAGTGCATTCAATACTTCATGCCCGTTTGCGGCTACCTCCGGCTTATAGCCCATCTTCACCAGGATATGCACAGCCAGTTTTTGATTGACATGATTATCCTCGGCTATCAGGATTTCCATTGGGTATTGTTTCGCAAAATCGGCTGAGAACTGTGATTTGACCGCCTGTGGTTCCTTAGGTACATTAATATGTTTGAGCTGATCAACAATATGTTTGTATAGCACGTGCTGTTTGGCCGGCTTGCTTAAAACAACATTGAACAAATGCGACTCCTGCTTACTCTGCTCATTACCAACAGAGCTCAACAAAATAATACTCATTTCCGGACTCTTAATCCGCACGCTTTTAGCTAATGCAACGCCGTCCATCTCGGGCATGCTCATGTCTGAAATGATCAGATCGATTTTATTCTTAGCTAATATCTCCAGCGCCTGCCAGCCGCTTTCGGCAACTAGCGGGATAAACTTCCACTGAATAAGTTGAGCAGCCAGGATACTGCGATTGGTGGAATTATCGTCAACAACCAGGATGTGCTTATTCTCGATGTCAGAAGTATTGACATGAACGTAGTTACGTGCGGCTTTGGAACTAACACGCGTTTTGATATTGAAATAAAATGAGGTTCCCTTGCCGTATTTACTTTCAACACGAATGTTGCCACCCATCAACCTCGTCAGTTTTTCACTGATCGCCAGTCCCAACCCCGTGCCCCCATATTTCCGTGTTGTGCTTGAATCTACTTGTGAAAATGCCTTGAATAGTTTATCTATCTTATCATCAGGAATACCAATGCCGGTATCGCGCACGGTAAATAATAACTCGAGCTTACCATCACGGCCATTTGCCGCTTTAACTCCAATAAATATTTCGCCCTTACTGGTAAATTTTACGGCATTGCCAACCAGATTGATCAATATCTGGCGCAGTCTAAGACTATCGCCAATGATCTGGGCTGGCACGTCATGCTCTATCTGGTAAACCAGATCGAGATTTTGGCGCGAGGCGCTATTGGCAAATATATCCAGCACGCCTTCTACGCAGTCGCGCAGATCGAAGTCTTGTTCATCCAGCTCCATATTGCCCGACTCTATTTTTGAGAAGTCCAAAATGTCATTGATCACTGTTAGCAGCGCATCGGCCGAGGTCTTGATTGTTTCGGTATATTCCTCCTGCTCTGGTGTAAGCTGAGTACCCGATAATAACGTTGCCATACCAATAACGCCGTTCATCGGGGTGCGTATCTCATGGCTCATGGTGGCCAGGAATATGCTCTTTGCTTTATTGGCTTGTTCGGCCTCTTCACGTGCTTTTTCGGCTTCTTTGCGAGAGTTACGCTCATCAACGGTCATCTGGGCCAATAGTTCGGTACGTTCCTCCACCTGCTTTTCGAGCAATAGTTTCTGAGCGTCAATAGCGCGCATACGGTATTTGAAAACTCCGTACATCAAGGCAATAGAAGCAATGCCAACCAGTATCCTAAACCACCACGTCATCCAGAATGGCGGAATGATCGTGATTTTTAAGACATCAGCAACCGGCGACCAGAGGCCCGCGCTATTGCGGTATTTTATCCTGAACAGATATTCGCCCGGAGGCAAATTGGTATAAGATGCCGTATTCCGGCTACCTACGTAGTTCCATTCTGAATCAAAATTCTCCAGTTTGAAAGCGTACTCTTTCTTATCCGGCGAGCCGAAGTCGAGCGAGGCATACTCAAAGGAAACGAAGGACTGTTTATATGACAACGTAAGTTCTTTTGTGTCGGCAATATCCTTCTTTAGCGGTGAAGCATCGCTACTATCCTTTGCGATGGCGACCGGCTTATTAAAAATTTGCAATGATGTTATCACCACAGGCGAAAACCCGAGCGGGTTTTGAATCTGATCCGGATAGAAGGCGTTAAACCCATTGATACCTCCGAAATACATTTTGCCGTCCGCTGCCTTAAGAGCCGAGTGTGGTTTGAACTCATCGCCCTGTATGCCATCTTCGGTTGTATAACTCCGGAAAACTTTAGTCAGCGGATCATACATGGATAAACCGGTATTGGTACTCACCCATAGTTTACCATAAACATCTTCCCTGATGGCATAAGTTATGTCGCTGGGTAATCCGTTCTTCTTGCTGAATACAGTAAAATGGCCGGTTTTAGGGTCAAATAAGTCCAATCCCGAAAGCGTACACAGCCACATATTGCCGTTGCTGTCCTCGAAAATGTCCGTTACGCCATTGTTGCTTATGCTATTTTTCTTTTCGTCGTGCTTGAAATGAGTAAACTTTCCGGTAACGCGATCCATCCTTTCGAGGCCAGCGTCGGATGTGCCAATCCACAGACTACCTTTTTTATCCTCACAGAACGAGTAGATGTAATTGCTGGCAAGGCTTGCCGGATCATTCACATTAAGCTCATAATGCTCAAGGGTATTAGTCGCCTTATCATAACAATCCAGGCCACCGCCGAATACGCTTATCCAGGTTTTACCATCGCGGGTATGCAAAATGTTATAAACGTTGTTGCCGCTTAACTTATGCGAACCGGTTGCTTCCCTGTTGAAGTAGCTGCATTTACCGGTTTTAGGGTTCATTACGGTAACGCCATTACCCCAGGTGCCTATCCAGATATTGTTTTCGGAGTCCTGATTGACTACCAGGTCATAGTTGCCGGAAAGACCACCTGTCTTTTGCATAAAATGCGTAAACGTCCCCGTCCGCGGATCAAATTTGTTGAGGCCGCCACCGTCGGTGCCTACCCAAATATTTTTCTCCTTATCTTCATAAAGCGCAAGGACGTAGTCATTAGATAAGCTTTGGGGTGAAGCACCGTGTTTAAAAACCGAAAAGCTCGCTGTGGACTTTTTGAATAGATTGACGCCGCCGCCAAAAGTACCCAGCCACATGTTCCCAAGCCGATCCTTGCAAATCCCATACACAGAATTTCCGGTGATGCTATTATTATCGACCTCGTCATGGCGATAAGTATAAAATTTTTCCTGTGCAGTATCGAATATACAAAGCCCGCCATTTTC
>JAICXZ010000328.1 GCA_025934475.1 Mucilaginibacter sp.
TCCTTCCCAGTTTTAGGGCGATCTTTTCAAATTTTTGGTCGGTTACCTCTGGATAGCGTACTGATTTGACATTAATATCTTCCATTCCTGTTTCCTCTTAGTTTTTTAATATCCAGCTATACCGGATACCACGAAGTATTCTGTTTTCCTTTATCACGCGGTTAAAAACCGCTTAAAGTATCCCAGGAGGATACGGAAAAACCCCGTAGCAAAGCGTAGGGCAAGCAAAGCAGGGCTCCGCCCAGCTTCCGCTTGCTCCTTTTTCCGAAGGGAAAAAGGACATTTAAAATCCTGGAACTTGTTCGTTGCTGTCATGAAAATTGTTTAAAATTTGTTCGTGGTTGATATATCGCTACTGAGATAGAGTGATAAATTGTTATAGAGATACAGTCGGCTGGTGTCCCGATTTCGCTGTGCACTGGCCGCTGAGAACGTGTGCACTGCGAAATCAGAGCTCGTTCTCGACGATGTTCATCCTACACGTTTTCATATAACGCTTCATTTGGCCAGTAGACCAGGCTCCGTTGTTTAGGACTAAAACTTGGTTGATACCGGACATAGCCAAAATCGTTCAACTCTTTGATGCACTTGTGGTAAGTCGCCACCGAGGCGATCCGTGAGCAAGCCATCAGGCCTGCCCTGGTAATAGAGAATGGACTTACAAACCCGTTTCGTTGGAAGTAAACAAACAACGCGGAGAATAAACTCAGGTGTGTCGCCATCAGGCGTTCATCCTTGCCCATTCGTTTGATCCATTTGCCGTAATCAGCAATTTCATAGGTGATGTTCTTTCGCATTAACGTGAGTTCCCTTCCAATATCCTGGTAATGTCTTCCAGTTTGTAATACATCATCCCGCCAATTTTGGTATAACGTAGTGTCCCGTTGATACGTAGGTTCTGCAATGTGCCGGGCGAGATGCTGAGCATCTTACGCACTTCGTTGCTTTTCAACCATTGCTTAGACTGGCCTGCGCCGGGCTTGATAATTTCCCTAATGTCATTAAGTAATTCGGTTTTGAAGTTTTTTAAATCCTCTTTGGTCAATAGTTCCACATTCATAAATTAGATATTTAGCACATTAATAATTTTGATATTCGTCCATGCCCGGAAAGGTATGGCTAAGCTCCCGACAAGGGATTATAGAAGACCAGCTGGTTTTACACCAAAGCAAATGTAAATACTTGTTTTGATAAAATAAAATGTATCAAAACTAATGATATATTTGCATTGTCATCGCACCAATTAGAAATGATGCGTTTTGATATGCATTGCGACACGCTTAAGCAATTAACTTATAGATAGTCTCATAAAGACAGTTAAAGCGTACTAAATTATTTTTAGAAAAAATAAAATAAATTGAAGATCTCCTACAAAACCTATTTTAATGACCGGTTAAAACAGGTCAATTTTCATGGGATGATGACCTTTCCACTATATGTGCAGGTAACCTTTGCCAGGAAGACACACTTTTTTAAAAGCTACTATTTCGAGCTGTTTTCTAAAGAACGGTACTTCCTTAAAATTCCGGGTACCAGTATCGCAGAAGGGCCGGATATACTACAGGTGATCGGATTGGAAACCGCGGTTATCAAATTCATAACAGAGAGACATCCGGGCGATTTTTCACTCGATCTATTTAAAAAAGAGTATGACTATTACAGTAAAGATCTATGTGACGAACTGGAAAGCGGGTTTATAGATTACCTATACACCTTCTTTTATGACGAAGGGCTGCCTGCGCTGGCTGAAACAATAAAGGCAGGCAGTAAATTTACCGTTGCTTTCGATATAGTGCGGGATTTGAAAAAGGGCCTTAATAACACCCTTTATGAAAAACTCATAGCAAACTCATTTTATTACGCGCCGCCATATCTGCCTGTTTATGGTTTTATGAAAGAAGTTAAAAAATGGCCAATGTTGTGCATAACCAGGATGGAATGGGAACTGGCTGAAATAAAAAAAGCCTTTATGGCATTCGTTAAAAGTCATTATCCGGAGATGGATGCTGGCAAAGTTATTGAACAAATTGATCTTTATCGGTCCTAACGGGCAAATAAGCATCAATAAAACCGATAAGATAAGCTGATGAACAGAATAGCCCTTATTCAACGGTTAAGCAACTAAAGTGTTAAACCGGGCAAAGCATCAAGGCCCCCGATCCTATCATCGGGGCTCGCTATAGCCTTGATGCTTTGTCCCGGTTTGGCCTACCTTCGCGGTACCGGTGAATAAGGGACCACCCATTTAAAGCGTCGGGAAGAAAAGGTGGTTGTGAGTGAGCGAACAACCTCCTTTAGCGTTCAGGAAAAGCGGTTTGCAAAGTGCAGCTTAGCGGAATATGCAAACTGCTTTTCCTGATTGGGATATTACCGCCCTCGCCTATAACCCAAGTCTTGTTCTTCGTCATTGTCTTCATCCCTGGAATTATCCCTAAAGCGGTCAGCAATATTGATGACCGTTTGTTCTATGCCGACAGGCAAATCTTGGCTCATGTAAACTAGTCGTTGTTCCTTTATCTTCAACATTAATTCGAATTCCCCGATACCTTTCGAAGCGTCGTTGATCTCGAGGTTGTCAAAGCTGTCCGCAAAACGTTCAAGATATTGCAGGCCTTCATTGTAATTTAGCAGGATATTTTTACGATCTACAAAATGACCGCCATCTAATACTCTTTTGTTTACCCTGACAGTCGATTGTTCAACACTTTTTAAAGCCAAATAGATCATATTGGTGGTATAACCATATTGTTTGAATCGGTCGGCAATATCCACTAATTCTTTATCCCTAAAGTTGGTTTCTAAAGTAAAATGTTGCTTTAGCCTGATGGCTTCATTCGCCAGATTAAAAAATTCCTGGGTCGCTATGTCATATACCTTTTTCTTAGGCATACCAGGTGATTGGGCCTCTATGCGGGCAATAACTTTGTCCACGTCAAAGATAATGGCACCCGGGTTCGACAACTCTTTTGAAAAGGTCGATTTCCCTGCACCATTCGGCCCCGCGACAAATAATAGCTGCGGGTTATTCGACATAAGATCAAAGGGTTTTTACAAAGTGTTCTTTTCCAGTATTATCAACCCATATTAATTCTTTCCTGTCACGATATTCATGTACTGAGTGGGCGGTAGTCGGACAAACTAACGGATCGTAGTAAGGAAGATAGCTATTTTTCGCAAACGCTTCTTGTTTAATTTTTTCTGCGGTTGGTCGCAGTCGTTCCTGAAGCTCATCTTGCGATAGATCGAAGATTGAAACTGAACGCAAGTGGCTTGTGGTTGTGCTGCTCATGGTGTGAAGTTGTGTTCTCATACAAATATAGTTATTTAGTAAATTGATGTTTTGTTAGCTCCTGGGTTTTTTATAGTTCTTTTTCAACAAGCGCCTGCTTTATATTTCTCTTTTAGTAGTGCCATGTCATTGCTAACCTTCATATCCAATATTTTAGCATAGTGCTGGGTGGTTTTGATATTAGTATGGCCCAGCATTTTTGATACTGATTCGATAGGTACACCATTAGATAGAGTGACTGTAGTTGCAAAAGTGTGCCGGGCTGTATGATAAGTAAGTTCTTTATCGATACCGCAAACGCAGGCTATTTCTTTCAAATAGGCATTCATTTTTTGATTGCTGGACACCGGTAAGGCCCTCCCATTAATTTCGCCAATCGGGTGAGACGCGTATTTATTCAATATATCAAGGGCAGATGGTAATAACGGCACACGAGTTGGAGTATCGGTTTTTTGACGTTTTGTGTAAATCCACATCTCACCGTCCAGTCCTTTAACCACCTCCGTCTTTTTCAATTTGTGCACATCTGCATAGGCTAGCCCCGTGAAGCAACTAAATAAAAATATGTCCCTAACTTGATTAAGGCGGACCGTTTTGAAGACTTTATTAGCTATAAGGTCAATTTCATCTTGATTCAAAAATACCCGATCGACAATCTTTACTTTCGATTTGTAGTTTCTGAAGGGATCTTGGGTAAGCCATCCACTCGCCAAACAGAACCGGATAATCTTCTTGAAATTCTTGACATATTTTAGAGCGGAGTTGTTGGAACACTTCTTTTGTGAGCGGAGGTAAAATTCCAAACTGGTAATGAATTCGTGGTCAATTTTCTTTATATCAACATCAAGTGCTTTGTACTTCCAATAAATATAATTTTCTGTGTGCTTAATTGTAGTCCGGAAACAAGTCAGCGTTCCTGACGAATAGCCGTTTCCAATCAGAGCGGCCATATTGTTATTGTGCTCTCTAAAAATCGTTAATAGCATAATAGCCTTTTCATCATTACCCAAAAACCTATTTTTCAATTTTTCTGCTGTTATAGCTATCGCTGCTTCCGTTAGCTCCTTGTGAGCGTCGTAAACCTGATGTTGAAGACCATCGAGGTAGGCGTTGAACGACCTGATATTTTCAGTTGTTCCCTTTAGACGGCCAGAATAACTGTTCCATAAATTAGGGTCACATTCGCGGTTGGAAGTAGTTTCCGCACGTTCACCATTAACAGTAATTCGGATATAAATTGGCACGGGGCCTGATACATAGTTTTTGGGCTTTTTTAAATAAAAAAGCAAGCTGAAATTAGTTTTCATGTTTTTCTAACAATAAAAAGTGAAACAAAATTAAGCTTGCAATCAATCCTATGCAAGATGTTCAATTATCAAACACCTTGATAATCAAATAAATAAGTCGATTTGGTGAGTAAAAGATTTCGAGGTTTCAACTCACCGATTTACTCACCTTTTTATTATGATTTGGTGCATAAAACAGCGAATTGACGTAAAAAACAAAAGCCTGCAATCATTTGATTTGCAGGCTTTTATCTGTTTTTGATATTGGAATCAGCGGTGAGGGAGGGATTCGAACCCTCGGTACAGTTTCCAGTACGTCAGTTTAGCAAACTGATCCTTTCGGCCTCTCA
>JAICXZ010000247.1 GCA_025934475.1 Mucilaginibacter sp.
CAAATGAATCGACAATAGCCAATCCGATCAATCGCGGCATCAATTGCACTTTCGAGATTTTAAAGTATATGGCCCGGTCCTTCCCAAATTTTGGACCGACATAATGTATCCACGGGTGTTTTTCTGCCGCCTCTTTGATCTTTGCTGCTTCAACGCCAGCGCCCACAAAAAGCATATGAAAATCAGGTATTGCTTCTCTGGTTCTGTAACAGGCTTCCAATATAAAGTCGAAGTCTTTTTCAGGATATAATGAACCGCAATAGATGGCCACATTCTCGCTATCAATGCCAAGCTGCCCTTTGAGCTCATTTACCTGCTCATTGGTTATTTTCTGATAATCCTCTTTTAGCTCGGCAGTTTCAATTGCGTTTTGTACAACTGTTATCTGGTTTGCCGGGTATTTTCGTTTTATTAAGAAATCCCTTGCTCCAGTGGTATATGCAAACCACCAGTCACAACTGTTTGCAAAGAAAAGTTTTATTTTATTATCGAAATTGTTAATGTCGTTCTGCATGTTGTATACATGACCCCAACAAGCATACTTATAGCTTGAGAAAAACCGAGACGCCATTAAATAGTAGTTGATAAGAAGCTTGTTCTCAGATAAGGTGATCACCAGGTCCTTGCCATGGAGGTCGCGCATACAGGGCTGCCAGATAAAGTTCTTGCCCCTAAATTTGATAAACTTGTTTTCAACCGGTTTGGCCCACTCAATTTTGGCCTCATCGTTCTTTAAGGCGTCAGTCTTGTTCGATTGTCCGTAAACGAGATCGAGATCTATATTATGGTCGAGAAGCTTCTTTTTTAATAATTCAAAAAAAGCGACCCTGTATTGAGGTAAAAATTTGTAGATGATCAATACCTTTTTTCTGTCTTTCATTATGTAAATCTATATGAGCTTATTTATTCATAATAGGTGATAGTCGGAATGCCGCTGAAACTGTCGTCAGATGATTTTTTGCGTTGCAGGCTGTTATACGTCGGAATCCAAATAGAGATGCGAAACATTTTGCAACTGTTTAAGCAAACATCCGGCCAACTATTTTGATTTGAAATATGTGCCGAAATAATGACCAGCCTGCCGGTCCATTTTTTTGAGCGGAAAACGGTCTGCGTCAGCTAGATGTTTGAAGCCGGGCAATCCCGAAATATAGGTATGGCAAATAACAAGGGCAAATTTGTACATCGCCTCGGCAATTACGCTTTATTATTCATAAGCGATCCCGGATAATCGAAACTATGCTCACGACCCATAAGCCGGTCTATAATTTCGCCTTTCGCATTAAAATCGGGGTGCACCATAATTTCAATAATTCCGGTGCCATTCTGTGTCTCTTTCTTTTGATGCGCAGGCAGGTCGAGCTGGCTTCCGAAATAATCTGAGTAATTCACCCTTTTTCTCTTCAGGTAATAGTTTATAACATCACGATATTTATTCTTGTGCAAGGCCGAGCGTTCAAGATTATTCAGTATCCTCATCGAAGGGATCTTATGCTCCTTTAGTAAAGCAATCATAATTTGCAGAATCCCCCACATTTCGTGCATATGCTGGTGCGTGTCAATATGGGTTATTGGTATGCCGTTTTTCCTTGCTTTATTGATTTGGGCGCTGTACTCCTCAAAAATTATTTTTTTTTGATCACTGTCCAGGTACGATAATTTTTTGGCAAATAATTTACGCGGAAGTTTTTCAGCATTAAAAAGATATGGAAAACGTTCCACAGCGCTGGTAAGTGGTTTGCCTTCCGTCAGCACCAAATGAACACCTATTTTATCTGTTATTTTATGCTGGTGTGCCAATTCCACGGCTTCCTCAAAACCGGGCATATTAGCCATTAGGGTAGTACTGTTTATTGTATTGTTGTTAAATGAGTCAATGATTGCCTGGTTTACCGAATGTTTTAATCCGAAATCATCAGCATTGATAATAATATTTTTCATTCCTCGCTCATCAAATAATTCAAGCCGTTTCAAATAGTTGGCTTAATTTTTCGGTCACTAATATAGCGTTTCCGGGGGATATTTTCGGCGTCCAATCCGTCGGAAATTGCCGGTTTCAGCACATCAATTAACCAACCGGGGAAATCCAATGCAATAACTATAAGTTTGAACAATGGTTTTTAAAAATAACGACTTTTCTTAAAAATCGACATTTATTGCCCCAATTCAATCTAAGTTGATTTATAACATAAAGAAACCCCTACGTTACAAACTTCCAAACGCTGGGGCATTTTGTTGTACTTTGTTTACTGCCCTGCTCTTTGGCTTACCCAAAGAAAAGAGCCACCACATATTAAGCCTGTTGGCCAATTTGTAGAAAAGGATCGGGACAGCCACGGCAGTGGTCCAGCAAATGCCAACAAGCAAAAGTATGTTGTGCATATGCAGGGTTTTAACACAAAGCATGCAGGTAGCGATGATAACAATGTAGTGCATGCAGTAAATATAAAGCGAATGGAATCCAATAGTTTTTAAGGCTGGTAGCACATCCCATTTCTGAAGAAGAAATGAGAAAGCAATGGAAAAACTACAACCCAATAACCCTTGAAATAAGAACAGGATCGGGATTGAATTTTCCACATAAAAGATGTTGTGATGAGCTATGTTGTAATTCATGACGATGCCCTGAACTAACGCAAATGGCACCATCAAAATAAAAAATAGCTTTCTGGAATACAGGAAGTCCCTGGCGTTGTCGGATAATAAGATGCCCGACAAGAGATCACCCACAGCAAAAAAGATGTAGTATTTAAAAATATCTGCAAAGAAACCCACTTGCAGGTTGTTGGTTGTAACGTATCCCGACGCTAAATACAGCAGCAGGCCCAGCATTAAGTTATGAAGTGCAGATAGCTTGAATTTCACTTTAACGAAAGCGTAAATAAAAGATATGCAAAATAGTGCGTGCAAATACCACAGCGGCGCTATTTTGCGTGGGTCTGCCAATATGTAAAAATATAAAGACGGACTGCCATGTTTAAGCGATAAGTTGCCCGCGGCCAATTGCAAGGTAACTCTGATAAATCCCCAGATTAACAGCGGGTAAAATACGGTGTTAAAGCGATTTTTTATATACCCGTTGAGCCCCCTCTTTTCGAGGCTTCTGTTTAATAGTACCCCGGAAACCATGAAAAAGAGTGGCATCCTGAAACCGTAAAGGAAGATATTGGAATATTTGAGTATCCAGTAAGCATCCGCATTGATATTGAAGTAAAATTGAAGCAAATAGGATAAGTGCAAATAGCAAACAAGTATGATACTTATTCCTTTATCGTAGTCTATCCACGATAATCTATTGTTAATTAGTGGCTTAGGGGTCATTAAATTCTAATCTAAAATTAAAATAATAGAAACGGCTATGTAATAATATTTAACCCATATCAAGCTTGTTGATGTGTTTAAATTGTGATTTACAGATGGTTAGGCCTTACGGAATATAAGAGGTAAGGTATTATTATATCCGAAGCAAAACGGATGCCAATTTCTAAATGCCGAATTATCGGTCCACTTCGCCGAGTACGAAGTCTATAGAACCGATGATGGCGATGAGGTCAGCTATCATAACGCCTTTAGATATAGCGGGAAGCACAGAGAGATTACAAAAGCTTGGGCCGCGCGATTTAACCCTGAAAGGTATCTCGGTATCCATGAGCCTTATGTTGCCTTCTTTGTCGAATTCTTTTTTCTTTTGATGGATAAAATAGAAGCCTAGCTCGCCTTTGGCACCCTCACCGCGCACATAATAATCCTGCGGTTTTGGGGTGAGTTTTTTGGGTAATTTAGCCCGTGGATCAAAATCTGGGGTGCGTTTTAATTCCTTTTGCAGGCGATCGAGGCATTGCTCAACGATGCGCAGTGACTGCTCAATTTCATCAACGCGTACTTTATAGCGGTCCCAACAATCGCCTACAGTGCCCATTTCGCCCTTGCCTACCGGAACCTCAAAATCCAGCTCCGGATATATAGAATAGCCATCTATGCGGCGCAGATCCCATTTTAACCCCGAGCCACGCAGCATTGGGCCCGAGCATCCATAGTTGATTGCAACATCCATGGGAAGCACGCCTACATTGGCTGTACGCTGGATAAATATCTGATTTTCAGTTAGCAGTCCGTTTAGTTCGTGCAGCTTCGGTTTAAAATATTCTACAAACTCGCGGCAACGCTCTTCAAAGCCAACCGGCAAGTCGTAAAATAAACCTCCGACCCATATGTAATTATATAGCATTCGCGAGCCCGATGCCCATTCCAGCATGCCCATAATGTGTTCCCGATCGCGGAAACACCACAGGAAAGGAGTGAAGGCGCCAATATCGATACCATAGGTACCGATAGCAATCAGGTGAGACGCAATACGATTGAGCTCACATACGAGTACTCGGATATACTCGATGCGCTTGGGAATTTCTTTCTCAATACCGAGCATTTTTTCCACACCCATTACCCATATGTGGCTGTTGTTCATAGAGGCCAGGTAATCCATCCGGTCGGTAAAGGGTATGGTTTGCTGATAGGTGAGTGATTCAGCGTGCTTTTCGAAACAACGGTGGAGATAACCGATGTGGGGAATTACTTCTTTAACGATCTCGCCATCGGTAATTAATTCGAGACGAAGTACACCATGCGTAGACGGATGCTGAGGACCCATATTGAGGACCATTTCCTCGGTAGAGGCTTCTGCTATCTTTTTGGTATAGCGTTCTAATGCTTCTTCGTATTTCGAATTTGTGATATTCACCTATTGTGTTTTATTTCCAATTAAGCCATCATTGTGAAGTACGAAGCAATCTCCGAACCATGCCTGGCAAAGCGCAATTGATTTGCGTGCGCAGAGATTGCTTCGTACCTCGCAATGACGCTTTATTATTAGATTATCAGTCTATTTTAATTCCTTTATAGTATTTATCAACCGTTGTATAATCCTTTCGTAAAGGATATCCATCCCAGTCATCCGGCAGCAAGAGCCTTCGTAAATCCGGATGTCCTTCAAAAAATATCCCCTCCATCTCAAAGGCTTCACGTTCGTGCCAGTCGGCGGCGTGATAAACGGACGTTATACTCGGGAATGATGGCAGTTCACCCAGATCCCGATTATTTTCCTTGCTGATCTTCAGCGTAAATTGAGTTTGATAGGGGATAGAAGCCAGGTGATACACCACCCCAAAGCGCTTTTCATCAACCCCATAATCAACACCACTGAGGCACGACAAAAAATCGAAGTAGGTTTTCGGATTATCCCTTAATTCAAGACAAACCTCAACGATACGCTCGTGGGCAATCAGCAAAGCAGGTTGTAAACCGCCTGGTTCTTCACCAACTATGACATCCTCACCAAATTTATTGATCAGCAAAGCTTTGATATCTTCGAAACTCATGGCGCCAGGCGTACTTTTTTCCAGGTTTTTTTATCTATCCGCTTGTAAACAACGCGGTCGTGAAGCCGACTTGGACGTCCCTGCCAGAATTCGATAAGTTGTGGCCTCAGAACGTAGCCACCCCAATATGATGGTTTGGGAACTTCTTCGTTGGCATACTGCGCTTCAAGCTCGGTCCATTTGGTTTCGAGCACAGAGCGGTCGGCTATTTCCTGGCTCTGTGGCGAAACAACGGCACCAACCTGGCTGCCTTTCGGGCGCGAGTGGAAATATTGTTCAGAAG
>JAICXZ010000287.1 GCA_025934475.1 Mucilaginibacter sp.
AAAGCGAATAGGCAAGGTAGCCCGACTTCTTATATATCTTCCATTTTCCGTTGATCTCCAGCAATCCCTCTTTAATGGAATTAGCTGTTTCGCTCGAGCCGAGGAAAAGGTAACCAGTTTGGTTTAACGAAAAATGAAAGGTAGCCAATACTTTTGTCTGCAATAGGCTGTTCATATATATCAGCATATTACGACAGGTTACAAGATCATTTTTGATAAACGGCGGCGATTTGATCACATCATGCTTCGCAAAGACGATTTGTTTGCGTATATGAGCTGCGACCGAATAATGCTTGCCCTCTTTTACAAAGTATTTTTTGAGGTACGCGGGCGGAACTTCCCGGGCTATTTCCAGCGGGTATTGATTGCGGGAGGCAATCTCGATACTTGTTTCGTCAATGTCGGCAGCAAAAATCTTAACATCCAGTCTTTTTTTTGCTTTTTCGAGACATTCGTTAATCAGGATGGCGATGGAATAAGCTTCTTGACCTGTACTACAGGCGCATACCCACACTTTTAATATTTCGTCATTATTTTTCCCGGCGATAATATCGGGGATCACTTTTTCAGCAAGGCATTCAAAGGCGCCCTTGTCCCTGAAAAATTTGGTAACGCCAATCAGAAAATCCTTTCCTAGTATCTTTACTTCATCGCTGTTCTTTTCAACGTACTGAACGTATTCATCCAGTTTTTTGATATTTACCTCGTTCATCCTGCGACCGATGCGCCTGATGATGGTGGGAGTTTTGTATAGATTAAAATCGTTGCCGCTTTGCTCGTATACCACTTTGAATATACGGTCGAGCTGTGAGTCATCGATCTTGCCGTTCTCAAGAAGTTTAACCGGCTCTTCATTGATGTATTTGAAAAGCTCTTCGTGCATCTTGTTCGGTGGCAATATAAAATCGGCATTACCGGAGGTGATAGCACTATTGGGCATGCCATCAAACTTGGCCGAGGCCGGTTCCTGGATCATCACCATGCCGCCGTGTTCCTTAATGCTTTCGATGCCCTTCGTGCCATCGCTGCCCGTCCCCGATAAGATTATGGCAATGGCTTTATCCTTTTTGTCTTCGGCCAGTGTATGTAAAAACGTATCAACCGCTGTATTTGGAGCCTTGATGTCGGATTTATCGGCCAGTTTAAGCTTGCCGTTATTTACGGTCATCAGCTTATTATTGGGGATGATATAGACACAATCGGGATGAAGCGCCATATTATTTTCGGCCTCAAACACCTTCATGTGGGTGTGCTTTGATACCAGCTCAACCAGCAGGCTTTTATAGTCTGACGACAAATGCTGAATCACTACAAACGCGAAGCTCGTGCTTGTCGGCATATTATCAAAAAATTCGTGAATGGCCTCCAAACCACCTGCCGAAGCGCCGATAGCTACCACATAGCCTTCCGCCTTGGTCTTATTTTTAACCTTTGCTGTCAACTGCGTATCCAATTCTGTCCTCTTAATTATAAATCTGCCGGGTTCTGAATTCAAATAAAAAGCTTCTAAGGCTCTCGGCAATTTCCAGTTCACTTGCCCGCCAGGCAGTAGATGTGTTTCTCACCTTTTGCTGCCAAAGTTTAAATGAATTTCGGGGATGGTAGTTTTTGCCGTCAAGCTCAAAGGTTAGTGCTTCATTGGGATTACCGCCCCAATTAATGGTTTCTACCACTTCCGGCCTAAAGCAGATCAAATAATCACCTTTGTTGCCGTCTATTGGTATTACCAACAGGCCACTGCCTGCGCTCGAATATTCAAGCGCATCATCATATAAGCCACTGAGGCGGTCAGATGAAAATACTTTGTTGATCCTTTTTCCTTCAAGCCAAAATACAAGGTTTTCGAGCGCATCGTCGTCTGGCACAATGCCAATAGTTTCCAGCTTGCCATCAAGTGAGAGTGCCGCACCTGTTGCAGTAAAAAGATTCAATATGTTTTCGGGCTCTTTATTTAAGATTCCTTTTGCAATATCATCTTCAGCATAAATGTGTTCGATAATGACTGATTTCTGTTCCTGCAGGTGGCTCGTTTCCTCGAACTCCTTCTTGTTCAATATGGATGTGACCTTATTGGATATAATTGAAGAAAGCAGTTCAAAGATTGAGCACATCTCAAAGTTAACCATAACCGCCTCTATGTTGTGACAGGATATTAGTCCCCACAACTGCTCGTTCCTGATAACCCGGATAGACATCGAGGCCTTAATGCCCATGTTTTTCATGTATTCAAGGTGCACCGCAGGTACGCTACGCAAATTGCAATCAGATAAATTGATGAAGGCATGCGTGGCAGGATTGATCACGGGGTATATTCTTACCGGAGTAAATTCACGATTGGGTATCAGCCGGTATGGATTTTTCAGGTAAAGGTCGCGGGCCTGTTTCGGAATATCTGAAGCCGGGAAAGTTTGGCCCAGGTATGGCTCGAGGCGTTTGTCTTTGTATTCCGCTATTACAGTACCGTTCCAGTCTTTGTCAAATTGGTACATCAATACCCCGTCAAAGCCTGATATTTTTCGTAACTCGTGAATCGCGGCTTCACAGGTTTCCTGAATGTTAGAAGCTTTTTCTATCATGGCGATAGAATGTTTCAGGTCCTGGAAAACATTTGTAAAAAAACGTTCGCTGGTGTTACCGTCCTTTTCCAGCTCAAGAATAAAATAGTCAGTTTTTAAGTGCACGATAGCAGACACTCTCGCTGCGCTCTTATTGAAAACAAGACTCAACGGAATGCGGTCAGTAATGCCTCTCGCAATAATATCGTCAAGTACTTTCAGGCTTTCAGGCTGTAAATAGGACGAAAAAGGGGTATTGACGATCTCCTGCACGGATTTGCCAATCAATTCTTCTATGTTTTCGCTGGCTTGTATAATTTGCTTATCGGCCAGGCCCACCACCATTAAAAAACCGTATTCTTGTACAAGATTGATATTGTGCAGCGGAACGCTCCCGCAAAACTCATTGTTGAAGTTCTTTTTCTCTGTCATTTTTTTCTATCCAGGCTTTGAATTTTATAAAAGTCTCATTCGCTGTCCGGATCAATTCGGGTGCGTCTGCTTCTCCTATTTCGTTTATTGACTGTTTAAAACGCATCCACATCGTTTCTGTTTGACTTCCATAGCCAATAAAATACGATAAGCAGTCGTGGTTAACGAAATTCAATTGCCTGAATATCATTTTGCTGATGATCTGTCCGCCTAATGTCGAGCCTTCTATCACATAAAGCGCTCCCATGGCCTGAACGGCGTTGTTGATGACAGGAAGGGCCATTTTCGGCGCTTTTTCCGATATTTCACCACCGCAGCCAATGATGTCTGTAACCAGGTTTTGTGATTTGCGCCGGGCTAAATAATCTTCAAGATATGGCTGTACAGTTTTTTCGGATATAAGATCCTCAAGGCCAGCAAAAAAAGAATAAAAATGATTGAGCAGGTCATGGTAGCCAGCAAGCGAATTCATATTTTTTATCTTTCCAACAACTAATTTTTCCAGTTGCTGGTGATGAAAAAGCGTATCGTGTTTAAGCTGGTTAGCAAGTACGATATTTTCCAAGTTAGTTAGTGAGTTTGGCCGCTAATCTAGGAATTTAGATTTAAGAAATAAGAAAAAAATTTCGGTTTGGAGAAATGTTACATGGCAAATTTGTTGCCGCCCGAAAATATTGCATGTGCTGATAATGTCTTTTTTGTTTCCTGTTCTATAAAGATATTTAAGGAAGAAACAGCAATTACAGGCTATGATCCGCAGGCAGATCAATGCCCTTTGCCAGCTTCTTCGCCGTCCAGTCCTCATCCGGCGAACTCCAAAAAAGATCGGAAGCTGGCAGTCCAAGGGGGAGCAATATTGCCGAGCTTAAATAAAGGCTACCGGTCGAAATATAGCCTTCGGCTAAAGACGGCTGATGACCATATAAACCTATCCGCAGCCACCCGTTCTGGTCAAGTATGTCTTTGGAGGTCATGAATTTGCCGATAACCGCGGTTAGCGCACACCGCACCTGCGCCGGTTTAAGATGTTCGGGCAGGTGAGACTGCAGGGCCATGTTGGCAAGATGATGGAATGCGCCGGTGCGATAAGTTATTGATCTGCCAATAAGCGGATAAGAACTATCCGGGCCTATCATGCGCTCAAGTACTGCTGCGTAGCGCAAATTGTATTCAATAATCTGATTCCTGGTTGACTGGTACGAAGGATCATTAGCTGCGACAATCTTTAAAATATCGTAGAGGTAAGGATGTATCACAAAGCTATTGTAGTAATCCCAGTGGAAATCGTGCCCATCGCCAAACATGCCGTCGCCTTTATACCACTCCAGGTGGCGATTGATGGCATACTCGATTTTGGTTTTATCGAAGGGCTCGCCCGCAAAAATGAAAAACGCTTCGATCATGGCAGCAAACAGCAGCCAGTTATTTTCCGGCGGTTTAATGGTGCGCGTTTTCTTCAGGCAGTTTATAACCTTTCGCTGGGTCTCAACAGAAAGGGCATACCATAGGTTGGGGCATCGCAACAATGCATAGGCAAAAAAAGAAGCGTCGACCAAAGGCTGACCGCCTTCTTCGCCCCAATTCATATAGTCGCGGGCATTTTCATTAACCGCGTTTTCGGTGGCTTTTAAAGCCAGCGTGAAATATTTTTCCTGCAGCGCTTGCTCCGTCGGATCTGTGTGTTTGGTTTGTAGCCAGGGCGCAATACCGCACAACAACCGGCCAAATGCTTCCAGGTGTGTATACTTTACTCTGTCCTTGCCTTGTTTGGGATCACGGGTCTCAACAGGCATCCTTTCTTTGAGCTGATCGGCAGCCAATGCTGTTAATACCGGTTCTGTAAGTTTCTTAAGATAATCGAGCCAAAGTTTTCTTGGGTTAACGGTAGGCTC
Organism: Mucilaginibacter sp.; assembly: GCA_025934475.1. GTDB lineage: Bacteria > Bacteroidota > Bacteroidia > Sphingobacteriales > Sphingobacteriaceae > Mucilaginibacter. The sequence goes on from JAICXZ010000287.1 coordinate 4,880, forward strand.
AGATTGAGCAGAAACGCTTTGTGGTATAAAAGAAGGAATTAAAGGAGCCGCTCCAAGTACGCCAGCGTTCTGCAAAAACGTTCTTCTTTTCATGCCGTATTCTAATTTAGAAACTAATCGCCCTGCGCCAAACGCCCCGCGGCCTGCTCACTCGCACAAATAAACTTCACCTTCTTTCGCCCCGCCAATCTTGGTCACCTTTTTATGGGCCATGATATCTTTAATGCTGATAAGTTCTTTATTATATAAGGAATCGAACCAGATGAGGTAGAACTTCTTTTGCATATAAAATTTATCCACATCTTTTTGGAAGAAGCTATGTGGTACCAGTTGAGACGACAAGCCTGTAAACAACCAAACAGCTTCATTGGCATCCGAATAGATAGGGATGTTTGGATCGAACTCGTTTTTATGTTTTCTTAAATATGGCGCAAACTGCGATTGGTTCCAACTATCG
>JAICXZ010000067.1 GCA_025934475.1 Mucilaginibacter sp.
AAGGTGCAGTACCGGCTGATACGGCGGCTGTTAGAACGACACTGCTGCCAGAACAAATTGAAGGACCAGACGACGTAAGGCTCACGCTTAACGTACACTGACTATAACCCCGAATAGCTGCGAGCAAAAGCAGGAATGCGAGTAAAATGTTCTTCATAAATATCAATAGTCGTACTAATGTGACACTCGGGGAAACCAGACAGGCAGGGCCTTAATTTCGTTTAAATTTAAGAAAAAATCGCAAAATGAAACTTTTTGTTTATAGTATATTACTACTCAATATATTACGAGCATTTCGCGAAGAAGGTTTGGCACAAAAAACGATTAGTCGATTTGTTTTACGGAAAAGATATCCTGGATGCGTTCAGTTATTCTTTCTTTATCAATGATGGTTTGGCTGCTGCCTATATCCCAAATCTTCCTGATAGCCAGCCAGCCTAATGGTATGCAAAGGCCAAATAACAGCGCCAGCCCATAGATAAGAGCATAATTTGGGGGCATAATTTTAATATTGCCCTCGGGCTTGTTTACGATAACCAGTGCAGGTTCGGCAATTTGCACAGCCGGCTGTGGAGCAATGTGTTTTGTTTTCGGGTGCCGGACTTTTGCTATTTTTACAACAACAGGTTTTAAATCGGCCTTTTGCACATTACTGATATCGATGTTTACCCTGGCCAACGCATTCTGCTTTTCACGAACTAGTGTTTTTATGTCAGTTGGTTTGTGATGCAGCACGTGATGAGCCGGCGCATCTTTTATATCCGCATTTAATTCCTGGACGATCTGACTTTGCAAAACCATTAACCGCCTGTTAATACTGTCGATCTGGCCCTTATTTTTCTGAGGACTCGACATCAGCGTATGACGATATGATTGTGCATCATTATATTCAACAACGTTGTCATTCAGGTCAGGGTCGTCAATCTCGTCCTGGTGCGGAACCTGTACATACTCCGTTACAGGTTTCCTTACAAAAGGTTTCATCTCCTGATAGATCTTTGCAGGATCAGTGGTAGATGTCACTTTTTGATCCTCATCATTTGCCGGGGGAGTATCCTTTTTTGCCTCAAGTAAGCTGATTTCTTTTCGCAGGCGGTCTGCCTTTGCACGTAATGCAGCAATATTGGCATCCTGTTTATGGCTTTGAGGCTCTGCTGCTACCTCAGCCTCTGGTTTTTCGGGGGCGGTAATGATCGGCGGTTTAGCTGTTATCCCGTTAGTGCGATGCGCCCAGTTGTACAGTCTTATTAATTTTTTTATCAGATCGACTCCATTCGCAGCATTGCCAGATACCACGCTCACTGCAAGGGAATTATTTTGCCGGTCTACGCCTACTTTCATACCAGCATAAACATGATCAAGCAGTTCGCTCATATCATTGATCCTGACAATGTAGTTCTGATTATCAGGCTTTAATCCATGGCGGGGAATGACCTTAAATTTGCCATAGGGTTCACTGATTAGTTCACCGTAATTGTAGTTGATGATGGTATCGCCATAAGTAACTGCAACCTGGCCATTTCCCATCGGCTGTACAGCAATCTCACTTTCGGGATGCGTGTTGATCAGGCTGCTAAACATCAGTTTAACCGGTACAGAATCCGGATATATCTCTTTTTTGGGAAGTGTGTCATTATAGAAACTTAATCGAAAGGGCAGTTGAACAAGCGCCTCACCGATGAGAGTCTTTGACTTGATTTCGTTGGCGGCCGAAACGGCATCACCTTTGTTGACGGCTAGTTTGGCACTGACCTGGTATTTGGGGTAAATATTTGAAATATGAAAATAAGCGAGCAACAAAAAAAACGGCACGCATATGAAAAGCCAATACTTTTTTATTAATGTCCAAGTCCGGGAAGGGGTAGACTCTTCTTCAACCATGGTTACTTTAATTGATATACACTACGTCATGTAAGGTACAAACTTAGCAGGCAATTTGTTTAACAGGGCGAAAAAAAATTAAGTTTACCTGTTTAATATTAAACAGCTATTCTAAATCTTTCGTTTCCATAAATTTCTGGTTCTTAGCAACCTGAAGTGATCTGAACTACCAGGAAAATTAAAAAGCCCCGGGAGCATTAAACCCGGGGCCCGAAGGGATATTTTGTTTAGATAACCGCGGGCATCACGATTATCCAATAAAAGTTGCTTAATAAAACAACTGACTCAGCGAATTCAAAGGGTTATTTGTTTTAGGCTTCAGCCCCATGAATTTTTGCATCTGGTTTTTGAGCAGGATGCCCGCCAATTTGCTTTTCAGCGTTGCAAACAGCGAACCCTGTTTTTGTGCGTAAGCAGACGGATCCGAAGCCTGCAGATTCACAATTTTCGACTTGTCGGTCAAATAACTGGTAACAGCATTGGTGACTCCGGGCTTTTGAGCCGATGTGAGATTCAGTGATGGCGTCAATTTCCCCATGATAGAAGAAGTCAGCTTTGAAACATCGAAATTTTTACCGGACGTTGCGCTTTTGGCTTTATCCAGTAAACCACCTACCTGAGCTGAAGACGATTTGCTGACGGCTACAACGGCTACAATCATAAGCATCGTATAGAGTATCTTTTTCATAGAATTTTTTTGCCAAAATTAGAAATTCAAGATTCAATAACAAGCAGAGCGTGAGGAGCGGTCTAAAGCCTCCTAAATATCATACCGATTCTAGAATAAAATTTTCAAGTTCTCTTCTTTTTATTAGTTTTGCCATCCTGATTCAGTTCATGGTCGACGGTTTTCAGTTTGCAGTACCAACTGCATATCGCCAACCGTAAACTGCAAACTATAAAAAGGGGGATTAGCTCAGCTGGCTAGAGCGCTTGCATGGCATGCAAGAGGTCATCGGTTCGAATCCGTTATTCTCCACTTGAAATTGAAGGGCTTTGCAACATTTGTAAAGCCTTCTTTATTTATCGGCAACAGTATAGCAACAATTGGCTGGTACTTAGTCTTTTTTCCCCCTTGGTAATTTAGCTGCACTGGTCTTATCTGAGTTATGATCCTTATCCTGTAACATTTTTGCCGGTGGCCATTGCTTATGCTCTGTGTCCAGTATCACTTCAACCCTGGTAACGAAGAGCGATTCCTTGTCGACACCGCTTACACCATAAGGACCAACATCGAAATTATAATAATGAATTTCAGGTTTCAATTTTTCGTAGGTAGTACGGGCAGTAATCCATAACTCCTGATAATTGAATGTTTTTAATCCTGTGGTCAGAATTGCAACTGCACTCGAAACTACCAAGACCAATATATTTAAATCGGCAGTGGCAGGTGAGCTTACCGGCCCAAATTTGATGCCTTTTAAAGCAGCAATAACCGGAGTTAAAGCTGATAAAATGATTAATATCCATTGAAACAGCTTATATGTTTTTTGATTCTTAGCCGATTTATCCCTGTAGTATTTCATCTGGCCTTGATAGCGATCCTCAACGTATTTATCAAATGCATCCTTTTCCATGGTTTTAAGTTATAATCAGGAATACAAATTAACCCTTATCATTCTTTTCGCCGACCCATTACCCCGACGATTCATCGTAAAATCTGATTCAAAATATGCTGAACTTCTCCGTAAATTTCCTTGTCCGCAGGATCGATAATGTGATGTTTTGTTAAGTTTTGGATATCATCTTTAAAACTATCTTTATAGAGCACATTAACATCGTAAGTTTTATCCTTATAATCACCATACACTCTTTCGGCCGAGTTAAAATCCTTCGTAAATAAATAGCCAAGCGCCAGGTTTGTTACAATAAAACCGTTCGTTTTGTCAATGCTCAATCCCTTTTTAGCTGCGTCTAGCGCCGTTTGAAAATCCTTTACAAAAAACGAGTTCCATGACAAATTCCCATAATATGTCGAAAGCCTTCGCACATCCACTGACTTCGCAAAGTATTTCTCTTCAATCGCGATATTTTCTTTCAAGCATTTGACGTTATTAGCAAAAAGTGTTTCTGAACCAATAGCGTACAGGTAATCGTTGATAATCAAAATTGTTTGGGTGTAATCCCCTTGTTCATAGCTGTCAGCATCACTCATACCTAACAGTTTATAATAGATTTCTTTTGAATGATTCAGAGCAGGCAGATAATTATCCGGATTGAATCTTTGTGCCAAATAGTAGTTTGCTGCCTCAAGCAGTTCACTTTTGTCATTAGATGATATCATCTGCTCAAAACTCATTTTACCCGAACTGAGTTTGTCGGATATTGATTCATATAATTTTATTGAAGACAAGGCTTCTCCTATGTCTTTAAAATTTGGATATAGCTTCCATAAAAAGATATTATATGACCTGTCGTAAGTTATCATTGAACTATTATCCAAAAAGGCAGCTCTTGAATAAATATTAGGAATTGATATATAGTTAACATTTGATTTGATGTGGCTATTTGAAACTGATAAAATCGAATCCCCATTCGCCTTATTTAAAAGATAGATGCCATAGTAATCCTCAATTATAAGTCGTCTGAAATCAGGTGACAATGAGACTGACTGCACGCTGGCTGTTTTATTGTTTGGATAGTTCAGAATGATACGATCTTTTACGGTGCCATCGAGCCCTGTCAAGTATAATTTGTTAGAATATCTTGAGGAAAAAATGAGATGCTCACCATCAGGAGCAAACCTGGGATTAAAATATTGAATTGGGATAGGTTCATTTTTTATCGTTGTTATACCGTATTTGGACTTCGATAATCCCGATGGAAATTCGTAGACAGAATTCCCATTTAAAGTTGTTATTAAAAGATATTTACTGTCCGGAGCAAATTCTACTGACATTATATTAGCTGTATTTTTTACCTGGATGGGATTTTTGTCGGCAATGTAGTCCGGAGTATTCCATACACGGCAATCTGCAGTTTTGGAAGATCTTGACACGATATACCTTCCATCATTGGAAACAGCAAGTATGTTTTCATTAGCTTTATTTTTCAACTGGTTTTGGGTAAGCGCACCATTATCATTCCAACGAAATAATGTTTTATTGTTGGCGCCAACAATACCGTCACCCGTATATTGCAAAAAAGTAACGGGCTCAAATATATCCGGGTTTAAGGAGGTGTTCAGCACCAACGAGTCTTGCCTCAATTTTCCGGCTTGTAACACCACATGGTATGTATGGGAGGCGTCCTTTTTTAACCCCGGCTTATCTTTGGGAATAAATAAATAGGCAAAATTATTATTGTGCTCAATATTATTAATCAACGAATTGCCGGTCGCGGCGCCTGAATTAAAGAAATAATTAGAGGTGAAAAATTTTTGTTTGTAATAAAGGTGGCTATTTATTACGTCCAGAATTAACTTTTGGAGAACCGGATTGCTACTGTTGCTCCACTTTTTCTTTAGCTGTTTAATGCCAATGACCGGATCACTATCCATTTGACTATTCAGATAAAAAACTGAGTCCATATCTGCCAGGAATTTTTGGTATTCCGTTCTTCTTCCATTGTTTATCAGTTTCAGGCTATAATTGGCGGCATCATTCAGAAGTGTAGAATCAATAGAGGCTATACTTGAAAGCTTGCTATTTTGAAAATCATTTTTTATTACCTCGACGTATATCTCTTTTTGCAGCGAATCAGATTTTCGTTGCGAAGCCGACATGGCCAAAGCCTGGGTTTCGATAATTTTTCTTTTCTCTTTATTAAATTCGATTCGTTCTTTATCGATGGCAAGCTGTTTAGCCTTTGCTATCCTGTAAAATCTTTCCGCATTAAGTGAGTCGTGCTTTGCGGATATTTGGGCTTTCATTGCCGCAGAGTCTGAACGCTTGGCAGCATCCGTCAATTTCTCCGCCTTCGCAATCAAATCAGCTTGTTTAATGGAGTCCTTTATTACCTGGTTAGCTTTACTTCTGATCTGAATATTTTTATGAACAAGGATAAACCCAAAAGTAGTACCGGCTAAAAAAATAAAAGCAAGCAGCAGCAAACTCCACCTTCTCTTTTCTTTGAGACTGGTAGACTCTGCTTGCAGCCTGGTTGTTTCCAATCGATTTTGCAATTCCAAAGCCAACAGTCGTTCATCTTCGAGCTGATTTTTGATATCTAACTCATGCTGTATGCGTTTTTCATTGCGCTGCTTACTTTCTTCCAGAAAAACCAAATTCTTTGAATATGCTTCGGTGGTTGATTCGTCACTTGCAAGTGTGTACCTGGCTGCCCACGCAGCATTGTTTGTATAATGATCACGCCAATCTAACAGATCATCCAGCTTGCCTCCTGTTATCCATTCGTCCGAATCGGGTTTTTTTTCACTATTTCGCCGGCTATCATTAAGGTATCTGTATAAATTTCCATAATATACTTCTTCGTCGATCCACTTTTTTAGCCTGGTCCAATTCCGCATCAGGCTTTCGTGGGAAATGTCTATTTCCACATCATCACTTAGAGGAACATGATCTGGGGGCATTAGAAAACTGACATCATCGGCCCTGAATCGGTCTACAATATCGATAAGTTCGGCGCGTAGAAGATCCTTATCCGTGTTTTCGTCTTTAACGCAAATATTAAGGATCAACCCAAACTGCTTCGGGCGCCGAATGAGACGCCCGTCATTAGTACGCTCAGTTAAACATTGAAATAAGAGTTTACAATAAAGTTTTTGTCGTTCGTTCAGGTTGTCATATAAGTGATCAGCATGCTTATTGATGGCATTCTGAATTTTCCCTATAGCTTTATAATCATCGTAGCTGAGCTGATATCCTTTGTTATGCTTCCCATGTTCAAAGGTTGCTCTTAATGCATGCTGAAGAACCGGCAATTGATCGCCGATTTCTCCAAGCTCCCCTATTATTTTATTTTCGATACCCTCTTCTGCCTTTGCTCCAGATAGCATCAGGGGCAAGCTAATCGTTTCTTTGAGTTGATTAATGCTTAAACTGGGGACAAGGAACTGACCGTTGTTAATTTTTTCGGCAAGATCGGGTATTTGAACACATTCATTTATGTATTCTGTGCGCATGGTTAACAATACATAAGTATTCAGTTCCCTGTTTTCACTAATACTTATCAGCATTTTAACAAACAAGGCAGCATCATTTAACCCGGATATGCCATTATCCCGGCGATACCGAAAGAGTTCTTCAAACTGATCCACAACAATCAGTGTGTTAAACTGCATTGCCTGGTTTTCAGAAAAAGATTCGCTTTTATAAAGTTTCTCAAAACCAAATGAGCTTTCTTTTAGCGTATTTATGATCTCAGGCAGCAGATCTGATTTCAAAATCTTTGCTTCGCACAGAGCCCTGGCCAAATTTGCAAATGGATCCTGTCCCGGTCGTAAAATGGCAACTCTCCATTCACCAAACTTGCCAGGCAACGATTGCAGCTTTGGCAAAAGGCCAGCCCTTACCATTGATGATTTGCCTGTTCCTGATGCACCTATAACAGCCAAAAAATTATATTCAGACAGCCGTTTTATCAATTCTGAAGATATTTCCTGCCGCCCAAAGAAAACCGCCGATTCGCTGGTCCGAAAAGGCCGCAAACCAGGGTATGGGTTTTGTGCCAATGCTTCAATGGACCTTGTAATATTTTCCGGCTTCACATCCTCGTAATACTCATCTACCTGAGTATTAATCAGGACAGTATCAGAATTTGAAGATAACGTTTCCATGATTGATTAAATTCTAGTAAGGAAAGTATCCAATTCATCAGTAAACTTTAGTAACACACTATAGTTAAAATACCCATAGCTTCCCACCTCGCGATCTTTTTCATCCGGGTCCAGATAAATAGCCCTATTTAAGTTAAGTTTATTGTTTGCATATAACACTTTAAAAATCTCGGCCTGCTGGTTGATACTCCAGCTTTTTTCCTCTACTGTCCCTTTATAAATTATCACGCCTGAGCTAAGAGCCAGATTTTGAGAATGCTGCTTTGCTGCGTCGTCCAGATTTTTTTCTTCAATATATGGAAGCAAACCATAGCCCTTACCTAAAATATAGGTGCGAAATTTCTTCCTGCGATCTTTTTCGGGTTCGCTAAGGTTGCTTGAATTATTAAACATGGCTTGATTGGATTCAATCATGTAAATGAATTTGTTCTCAACGGGCGGAGGCAAAGTTTTGGGAGGACTGATAGTATTGATAATGATATCAATAAAGTCCGCGATGTCCCGCTTCTTAACAATGGTGAAATTTTTTTGACCATTTATCACGGGGCTGTCAAAGGCATCTGCAAATTCATCCATTTGAAACATTGTTTCAGGAACATTTAATAGAAAAAAGACTCGCAGGTTTTCTCTTTCCAGGGCCTGCTTCTTAATTATATTTAATTGCGGATAAATATTTTTTGAGAAGTCTTCGGCGCCGGCAATGTCCTCGAATTCGACAGGAACAATTACGACATGAGTTTTTTCGATGACCTTCTCAAACCATTCATTTCTTTTAGGATCTTCATAACTGGCCATATCGATTATCGAATCATAGTCGATGTCGATTAATTGCAATTGGTCGGGCAGGGTTTGATAAGTGATATTTTTGCTAAAATCACCCCTTTTCAAGGTTTCATTTAATTGCTTAAGCAACCTGTCTCTGTTTGTGTTTAAGCTCCTGCTAAAACCCAGAGTGGTATAGATATTTATTTTGGAATCTATCTTGTCAAGGTATTGCAAGCTCTGCGAGTATAATTCATGTAATTTAATTTTTCTAACAGCTTTGACCAGCATCTCCAATTGCTCTCTAAATTCATCAGAATCAAAAGGGTACAAAGTGTTGGTCTGGTCACAAAGTGTCGATCTGATCAGAGTAGCTCCGCCCAGTGAGTCGATATCCGACTTGTTGACGGACCTTTCAATGACTACTTTTAAAATGTTGGCCGGCGTTTTCTGTTCGTTCTTAAACTCCTGATAATCAATGAGTTCCTGCCTACATTCCGGGCTCTTCAAATAATCAGGATCAAGGACAGGCATGAATATTAACGATTGAGGAAGTGCCTTTTCTATTTCCTTTCGGTAATCATCAGCAGGCCCGTAAACATCTCCGGCTGTATAAAACCATGTCGATATTTTAGAACCATAGCATTTCAGATAGCCATCGCGAAGCTGTTGATCAAACTCTCTGATCCATGCGTGTTTATCAAACACACGACTAGTATGCTCTGCACGACTAGTGTAACTTATAAAAATATCTATCATGATTATTATGTTAAAGTAAAATCAATACGACTCTTAACTTAATAGATTCACGCGTTAACTATGTGGGGTCATTTTTTTAACTTATGTGAACCGCAGTACTAATAAATTGAATAATAGATTTCAGATCTATACAAGGAGTAGCAAATACTTAGATTGAAATTACAGCTATAATTAAGGAAATACAAGAGGGTTTTTACGGTATCTGCGTAGGTGTTTTCACGGTGTTTTTGAAGTTAAGCGCAAGATTTACAAACACTTATTACAATGTTTGCGCACAAAAGATCAGAACACTTTTTATATAGGCTGGTTGTCGAAAAAAGTAGCATATATT
>JAICXZ010000007.1 GCA_025934475.1 Mucilaginibacter sp.
AATAAGTCACAGCCAACAAAATCTAAAGAAATAATTGAAGGGATTATCATTTCTGCTAAAATAGAAAAGGCGCATGTTGAGTCCGAACAAGGACTGGGTCAGGATTGGAATGAGTTTAATCGGGAGTGGCTAACAGAAGACCAGTAAAGATTGTCATTTTGCCCTTTGTTCAGCAATAAGGTTAAAACCCATTTGGCTCTCTAACCTTTTCCTTCAAACCACTATCTGTGCTTCGTGAGCGAGAAAACCATACTTAAGCTGCAACTGCCAACCGATCCCCTTTGGGTTAAAAACGTTGTTGAAAGTAATATAGAAGAGCTTTTAACCGACCATGCTTTTTGTGAGCAGAAGGCGGCCAGTAACGCAATCACATTGATTGTTCAAAACCCCGAACTATCAGACCTGGTGCAGGAAATGGCTGCTTTGGTACAGGAAGAGATGGATCATTTTAAGCGTGTTCACGATATCATTCTGGAACGAGGCTATATCCTTGGTCGCGAACGCAAGGATGATTATGTAAACGAACTTCGGAAGTTTCTTGCGCCGGGTGGCACCCGCGAAGCTCAATTAATCGATCGCCTGTTACTTTCGGCGATGATTGAGGCCCGCAGTTGTGAACGCTTCAAAGTGATGTCGGAGAATATCGATGACGAACTGTTGTCTGAATTTTACCACGAGCTTATGATCAGCGAGGCTACGCATTACACTACTTTTATCCGCCTTGCAAAGAAATATGCAAACGGCATTGATGTGGAGAAACGCTGGAAGGAGTTCCTGGATTATGAGGCAAAAGTGATCCAAAACTATGGCAAAAGCGAAACCATACACGGTTAATTCGTCCACACAAAAGCCTCATTCGCCGATACATGAGCAAATAATACTTACGATTGCGTTGTTTTGTAGCTGTTTATGTTGTTGAGGTTCAGAACGTTTCTTGTTACGATACATGTCGCTGGCTGGCTGATCTTTATGGCCCTGCCGTTGCTGTTCATGAACGCCGGGCCCGAGGACGATAATCTTCACTTGCTTACGCTCTTTTACTACTGGCTGTTCTGTGCCACCTACATCATTCTTTTTTACTTCAACGGTTACTTTTTAATACCCCTTTTATTTTTTAAAAAGCGATATGTCGCCTATAGTTTGGTGATTCTCTCGCTGCTGATTGGCGTATATGCGCTGAAACCATTTGACCGGCTGGCACGCAGCAACGACAGATGGCTCGGGGTCAGTTTCCCACCCCGGTTTGCCCCAATGCGTGATGTGCTATCGGGGCAGCGCATAGATCCACCCCCGCCAAACCATGATGCACCCGAACGACCTTCGTTTCGCCGGAATCCACAGTTCTTTCAGCCAGGCAGACCAGCGCAATTTCCAGCGCAATTTGGTCCACGCAGGCATTTTGATATTATCAGTTTTTTCCTTTTTCTTATGATCATCGCATTGAGTTCCGCAATTCAGATCATGCAGCAATGGCAGCTTTCGGAAGAGAGGGCCAAACAGGCTGAATCGGATAAAACCAGCGCCGAACTTTCGTTCCTGAAGGCACAGATCAACCCCCATTTTTTATTTAATACCCTTAATAATATTTACACGCTTACCGTTATTCAGGATGAGCACGCTCCTGACAGCATCCTGAAGCTGTCGAATATTATGCGATATGTAACCGATGACACGAGGGGAGATTTTGTGCCGCTGATATATGAGATAGGCTGTATAAACGATTATATTGAATTGCAGAAGCTGAGACTGGGCGGCAAAACCCGCATTGATTTTAAGGTGACGGGAGACGTGGAAAGTAAAGATATTGCGCCGCTGATATTGATGACCTTTGTCGAAAATATCTTTAGATATGGCACCAGCAACCATGAGCAGTCGACAGTAAGTATCAATATTTTGGTGCACGAGAATGGGATATCCTTCTATTCACAAAACAGGATTTTCCACAGTAAAAATGTTGATGAGCGTGCCGGTGTAGGCATGGACAATGTAAAGCAACGCCTGGCTTATTTATACCCCGACAAACATGTGTTGAGTATCAATACCGAAAATCAGCTATACACCGTTAATCTGATAATAAGAGCTTGAGATGAAGCTAAGATGCATAGCGATAGACGATGAACCCCTTGCCCTCAGACTGATTGCCAAGTACGTAGAGCAGTTTCCCGACTTACAGCTTATACAAACATTTGAGGATGCTATATCCGGCGGCGAATACCTGAAGCATTCTCCCGTCGACTTGCTTTTTCTCGATAGCAATATGCATGATATATCCGGGATTCAACTGGCCCGCAACCTGGAGCAACGGCCAATGATCATCTTCACCACAGCCTATAAGAATTTTGCATATGAAGGTTTTGAGCTGGAGGCCATAGATTACCTGCTGAAGCCAATTGACACCAAACGTTTTGCTAAAGCAGTTGAAAAGGCGGTCGATTACTATAAGTACAAGAACACCGACACAAGCAAAAAATCTGACAGCAGTCTTTATGTGTATTCGGAGTACCGGATGATCAAGATCAACCTCGATGATATAGAGTATATCGAAAGCATGGAGGACTATATCAAGATACATCAGCATAACGCCAAAACCATACTCACCCTGATGCCTTTAAAAAAGGTGCTGGAAAAACTCCCTCCTGAAAAATTTCAGCGCGTTCATCGCAGTTATATTGTGGCTGTCGACAAGATCAAATCAATTCACAATCGTAAGATACAACTTGCCAATGCTGAGCTTCCTGTAAGCGAATCTTATATCGATTTTGTTCGTAATTGGATGAAATTCAGATGAAAAAAGGGCCTTTATCGGCACAAAACTCCGATTAACCGACACACCTTCTGCGCACCGCCATCCCTGCCGTAGCTTTAGTCAAGCAAATAAATAAAGCGCCATTAACGATGATAGGTATGTGTAGGAAAAGCCTGTATATAAAAAATAGTCCGGCAGCTAAAACGGGATCAGGGAATACTTGCAGAATAATATCAATCAACCAAAAAAGATCTGCAATCACCGGGACAGGGATCACCGGGCACAGCGAGGTCACTACATCTACCAATGGCAATTATAAGATAGGGTACGCAGCAGAAGAAGGATATGGGTTTTATTCCTGTGATGATTGGCGGATTGTCCGGCTGGTGGGAGCCTGCGTACCCCCGGTTGCCTGATTTGATATAAAGCTCTTTTTTTCATAATAATAATGTCTGATGAGGCGTCTGCGCAGTGATGCGCAGGCGCTTATTTTTTGAAAGATGATCATAGCCAGGAAACCTGTTACAATACTATTACTTCTTGTAACCTTTATCTTTTGTTCTGCCCGCCTGTATGCCCAAAGCCTCGGCGATCCCGTTGTAGACATCACTTTTGGTTCAGGAACGTCCACACATGCCGGGGCGCTTGCCGCCGATTCAGGGTATACCAGTTACACCTACACTTCAGCCAACTTTCCGAGTGATGGCTCTTATACTATTGAGAATATAACCAACAGCCCCAACGTTTGGTGGACCACCACCGACCACACTGGTAATAGCGGCGGATATATGATGGTGGTAAATGCCAGCGTATCCAAGACAGACTATTTTTATAAACGCGAGGTAAAGGGCCTTTGCGGGCAAACTACCTATCAATTTGGCGCATGGGTGGGTAACCTGTTGCGATATAATGATATAAGCCCGCCTAACATTACCTTTTCTATTTTAAAGACTGATGGAACCGTTATCCAGAGCTATACAACCGGCACCATTCCGCGTACTTCGGATAGTTTCAAATGGGTGCAATATGCTTTCAACTTTACGCTGCCAGCGGGGGTTACCGATGTCATTATCCAGATGACCAACAACAGCAATGGCGGTGCGCCGGCTAATGACCTGGCTTTGGATGATATTACCTTCCGGCCGTATGGTCCCTCGGTAGTTGCCTCATTTGGCGCGCCCGGATCAGGTGTAACCGCTTTGAACGCTTGTGCCGGTACTAATCAATCTTATACCTTCAGCGTGCCGTCAGTGACAGGATATACATCGCCGGCCTATCAGTGGCAGGTAAACACCGGCAGCGGATGGACCGATATTGCCGGCGCGACATCATCATCCTATACAGTGAATTTTAAACCAGCCGTTGCAGGCACATACCTGTACCGGGTGGCTACGGGCGAGTCTTCCAATATAGGCTCCTCCAGCTGCCGGGTTGTATCGAATGAATTGAGCTTAACTATCAACGTAGCGTCAGTCCCATCGGCAACAGCCACTACGCCAACTTGTGTTGGCGGGACACTAAGTTTATCAGCATCCAGCGGTGCATCATATAAATGGACGGGGCCGAATGGTTTTACATCCACCTCACAAAGCCCGGTGCTGACTAGTGTGACGGCGGCCGCTTCGGGTACCTATACTGTCAATATCACCTCTTCAGGTAATTGCGTCACGACCGCATCGGTCACTGTGGCCGTAAATCCGCTACCGGTGGCTAAGGCAGTAGCAAGCAGCAATACGGTATGCCAGGGTGAAACGGTGACACTAACGGCTTCGGGTGGGTCAACCTATTTATGGACGCCATCCAAAGGTTTATCTGACGCCACCAGCGCCAGCCCTACATTTACAGCATCATCAACCGTAACTTACCTGGTAACTGTAACCAATAGTTCGGGATGTGCAGATACAGCCAGCGTTACCGTGACAGTAAATAAGAAACCCGTTGCCAATGCCGGGGCCGATAAAGCCATTGTGCAGGGACAATCTATCACGCTCGATGGCAGTGCAAGTGGTGGCGACATTAGCTATTACTGGACACCCACCGACTACCTCAGCGGCAGCGAAGTGTTGAAACCGGTTGCCCGGCCACCATCGGATATGACTTATGTGCTACACGTGATGTCAAATATCGGCTGCGGCGAGGCGACGGATACCGTATTTGTGCGGGTATATAAAAACGTAACCATCCCCAATACTTTTACACCCAATGGCGACGGCGTTAATGATACCTGGAACATTGGCGCGCTGGACAGCTATCCAACATCCATCACTCAGGTTTTTGACAGATACGGCGCGCAGGTATTTAAAAGCGTAGGTTACCCGAAAGCCTGGGATGGCACCTATAATAACAAGGAATTACCGGCAGGAACCTATTATTACGTGATCGATCTGATGAACGGGACGAAATTATCCGGATGGGTATTAATCCTCAGGTAGAGACGCAAAATTTTGCGTCTCTACGACGACAGGCCAATCACATTCCTCAGATAGTTGTCCATCAAATTAATGGCCACCAAATCATTCATGTACCCGATGTACATGTCCGGGCGAACAATAATGGCCTTTTCGCGACGCGGATCGGTTTCGAAAGTTTCAAATACTTTCAGGTTTTTGCCTGAAGGTGGCAGGTAAAAAAAGTTGAGCAAACCCTGGTATCTGTTAGTGATCCACTTGGCAATGTTGAAGAGGAACATTTCATCAAATCGTCCTAAGATGATAAGCGTAAAACCCGGTTTATTGCACCAGGCATGCAGGTCGGTATCTTCTTTTTTCTTTTCGTCGTAGATCTCGAGATAAGGCAGACGGTCGCCGGCTTTAACCTTTTCGCCCAGGCTCAGGTGCACGTTGATCTTGCTGTGCCGGTAAGATATGCCTGTTTGCGAAATCAGTTTGAAAGCCGTATTCATAGCCTTTTCGTGCGAACTCACATAACGCAATATTCGCGGTAAAACAAAACGCCTGATCATCGTTTTGAACCAGTTGCGCGAGATGGCTATGTTAAATATCCTGTCGGTTGTGCGCAGCAGCTCTTTGGCCAGGGGCATGCGTTCGTCCGGAAAGGTGTTCAATATGGTTTCGGGGAGATTGCCGTTGATAACGCCGGCCAGCTTCCAGGCCAGGTTATAGCCATCCTGTAAACCGGTGTTCATGCCCTGCCCGCCGACAGGGGAGTGGATATGTGCTGCATCCCCGATGAGAAAACAGTTTTGTTTCCTGAAACTCTCGGCCATGCGATGGTGCAGTTTATAGGTTGTGAACCACTTAAGCTCTATCACATCAACAGTCTTCCCTGTCGCCTTAATAATATCCGGTAGTATCTGTTCGAAAGTGACGTTTTCGACACCTTCAAATTGTGGCTGAAGATTGCCAATTACACGGTATTCGTTCTCCTCGGGCATTGGGAAAAATCCGCAAAACTCATTTTTACCCAGGTAAAGCTGGATGTAGTTCCCCTCTAAAAATGAAGCATTGATCTTTACATCAGCAAGGTAAAAATAATGAGGATAGGTTTCTCCAGTGAATAGAATATTGAGATGCTTACGCACTGTACTATGTGCCCCATCGGCTCCAACTACCCAATCGCAGCGGATATGGTATTCGTCTTCTCCATTCTTTAAAACAACGTCAGTATACGCTGCCTGTTGATCCAGGGCAATAAGCGAGGTGTTCCAATAAACCGGACAAGTGTTTTGGGTAAGATAGTCGAGCAGCAGGCGTTCGTTTTTATATTGCTGATAGAGTAACAGGTAAGGGAACGGCGTTTGTCCTTCTCCCGCATTCATTAACGGGACTGTGGCGGTCTCCTGGCCATCTTCGGCAAAGATCAACCCCTTGGCCTTTTTGCCGTTTGCCACGGCTTTATCCGAGAGCCCCAATTGCCGGTATATTTCCATCGACCGAGCCTGAACGCCGAGCGCATTTGAATAACTTGTTGGCCCCTGTTTGTTATCGATGATTAAAGGTTGTATCCCGTATCGCAGCATTTGAGCCGCCATCATCAGGCCCGACGGACCTGCGCCGACGATCAATACTTTGGCTTCTGTTTCAGTGATCTGCATCTAAATCAGGAACGAAATAAGATGAAAATGGTTGGACGTTTATGCAGATCGGGGACTTTCGCCTTCCACTCTGCAATGGTTTTGGTTTGAACGAATTCGTCTTCCGCTGTCAGGTTGCAAGCGATGCATAAACGCGTTTTTGCGGTGCAGCTTCGGAGTATTTCCTCCAGCATCTGATTGTTGCGGAAAGGAGTCTCGATAAATAGCTGCGTTTGATTGAATCGAGAGGTAAAGGATTCCAGCTCTTTGATCTTTCTTGCACGTTCGGCTTTATCAATGGGCAGATAGCCGTGGAACGTAAAGCTTTGCCCGTTAAATCCGGAGGCCATCAAAGCCAGCAGGATCGAACTCGGTCCTACCAGTGGAACCACCTTGATACCACGTCGGTGCGCTTCAGCAACGATTTCTGATCCAGGATCAGCCACTCCGGGGCAACCCGCTTCGCTCATTAAACCAACGTCGTGGCCGGCTGTCAAACCTGTAAAGAAGCTGTTGGGATTAACATCGCGGTTGTGTTTTCCGTAGTCATGGATAGTGAGTTCGCTTTGCGGGATTTTTAACCCGGCTTCTTTCAGAAAACGACGTGCAGTCTTTTCATTTTCTACAATATACTCTTTGATATGATTGATGGTATCAGCGAGGTAGGGCGTGAAGGATTTGGCAGATGCGTTTTCGGCAAGGGGTACAGGTACCAGGTAGAGCGTTCCGTAAACCATGTTGCAATTTGGCGTTTTTATTCGTAATTTAAGCTAACGCAAATTGACTTTGTAGATGAAATCATTAGGTGTCAATTGGTTTATAGAAGGTTCGATCGATTTTGAGCAAAAGAAGTATATCCTGCTCGACTACCTGCAGGAGATCAACCGCCATTTTGACCGCAGCCGGCTATATCCTAACCTCACCGATCTGATCTTCCATTATAACAACCTGCTCGATTTTAAGCACAATAAAAACGTCATTCAGCAGGCGTTTCCACAGCGATTAACCAAGGCTGATATCGAGGCACTGAAGCTAACTTACCAGAAGATTGTGCAGGATGATAATACCATGCGAGAAATTGAAAGCATCATTTCCTATGCTATCTACAAAATGGATCCTGCCATCCAAACCGGTAAGGAGATATATGATTTTGTGGAGAGCCGTTTACACATCGACCCCATAGGCCTGGTGCCGCTGATGCCTTACAATGGCTACTTCTCGCTGCGTAATGGTAACGACCGCACCAATTGGATATACGAATATCAGCTTACCATTTTCGAGAGTAAAGAAGACAGGTTTCGCGGGATCAACATACAGTTTGTAGATACCTACGAGCACAGTATCGCCAACACCCCCGAGGCCATCAAGCTCGACCTCATCAACAAACATAAGCACCTGCCTAACCCGGCGCTGTATTACGTGGTGAGCGATATTACCTTCCCGCTGGAGCAAACGCTGCTGCCTGTAGCCAAAAGGACGCTGGTGAAGTATATTTCGAATGCGGCGTAGTTGGGTTGTACGTTTGACGTACTACGTTATACGTTTTTATTTTGACGCTAAAATCACGTACAACGTTATTTCCCCCCGGCTTTCGCGTACTCGTCATTCAACCCCGCAACCACCTCTTTGGTTATATCCAGGCTATCATCGCCATAAAGCATCGATGGGTTCGATTTTGAATAGGTTAAAACGATTTTGTAACCTTTGGTTTTGGTGTAGGTTTTAAGATAATCGGCTATTTTATTGTAGAGCGTGGTGTTTTCGCCGGCTTCAATTTCCTGTAATTGTTTGGCGGTATTTTGCTGAAGATCCTGCAAGGTTTGCTGCTCTTTGGCCAGTTTTTTCTCGGTAGCTGCTTTTTGTGCAGGCCTTAATGCATTGGCGCTCTTCTGATAATCGGCTACTTCTTTTTGAAAAGCCTGGCCTTTGGTTTGTATCTCGGACTGCGCCTTTTGCGAAAGCGCCTGCATTTTCGTCTGCACGGCTTTGAAATAGTTATAATTGGCTAGCAGCGTATCCTGATTTACAAAAACGATAGTTGGTACCGATGCCGGTGCAGATGTTGGAGCCGCCGCATTTTGCGCCTTAGCAGCAATAGAAGTCAATACTATAACGAAAGCAATTGCTAATAATCTCATATCCCTCTGGGTTTAATTACTCAAAGGGGCGAAGTTAGGAAAATTTAGTTAACTGGTTGACTTGTTAACTAGTCATTAGTTAATTGGTTAGCTCTTGCCTGTTTCACTTGTTTCATCATTTTAGGTCTGAAACGCGTGAAACATTGAAACAAAAGGGGGAAAAACCTTTCGCCTTTCCCCCTTATCCTTTCACCTTATTTACCCGGCGTAATCACAATATTCCGGTAATCTATCGGCCCGTGATCGCCTTGTATCAGGATGGGGCCGGGTTCGCCTTCTTTGCTGTTGATGGCGCCGCCGGTAATGCCGGGAATGATGGCATCACAGATTACCTTATGGCCGTTTGCCACTACCGTAACCGTCCGTCCTACTAGCGTAATATCGTACGACTGCCATTGCCCCGGATCCTTAGCCATCATTTTGTTAGGCTGAAGAAAACCATAGATGGCGCTGAACTGGTTGGCCAGTGGCTCCGGTTCGCCGCTTTTGGTGTCGATGATCTGCGTTTCGTAGCGGCCGCGCAGGTAAACCCCGCTGTTGCTGCCCTGCTGGTAGCGGAACTCGATATGCAGTTTAAAGTCGGTAAAGGTTTTGTCGGTGATGAGGTTGGCGCCTGAGTGTTTGCTGCGCAGGATGCCGTTCTCAACCACCCATTGGTTGGTGCCATCGGTATGCCAGCCTTTGGTGTTTTTGCCATTAAATAATTTTACCGGCTGACCCCACACCACTGGCTTATCGCGCTCAAGCGTTGGTGCGCGTACGCCGGTCCAGTTGTAGGTTTTGCCATCGGTATAAACCATGGTGCCGTGGATGTTATCGCCTGCGGCTTCAAATTCGAAATCCATGTTACGGTCGCCGGGTTCCCATTGCGGTGGGATGGAGAAGCTGTATTTACCATCCTTTACCATAACTTGCGAGATGGGCCTGGCGCTGCCAAAAGCATAAGTATAACGGCCGATAAGCGTATGTGTGCCCGATTTCTGCACCTCGAGCCACGAAGGCAGACTCTTGCCGTCCTTATCTATCGTAATATCCCACCGGCCTATCACGTCGGGATCCTTGGTTTGCTGCGCATTGGCAGGAACAATAAACATTAAGCTGAGAAGGAACAGCAAAGGCGCGATGCGGAATACGGACCTGTTGCTGCAAGCGTTTAGTTGAGTCATAGTATTTAGTGTTATCAGGTTAATGGCGGATGAGTCGCCGGATTTAAAGGTAGGTTTTTTGGGGGATAGTTAACTGGTAATTTGTTAACTAGTTGATAGGTGACCTGCCTAATCACTAATCACAAATTAACTAATCACTGATACCTACTCTTTGGCCATCAATCCGGCAATTTTGTGGACCAGGAAAAGGCATTCTTTTTTGAACTTCCGGCAACAGCAGATTATCTGCAAATCGTCGTCGTCATCCTTAATTATTTCAGGCTGTTGGTGATGGATAGGGCATTCAATGGTCCCTAAAACGTCTTTAAAGATGTCGAGGTATTTCATGGAGTTTGATTGCGTGAAGAATTATGGCGGTTATTCTATCGGCAATCAAACGGGAGTAGTTAGGGGGATTATCCTATAATTCTTGTTTCAAATATAATGATTTTCCCTTGTACCGAATAGTACATAGGTTTACCTGCGTTTTTTTGGGAAACGCTGACCGATAACTGACCCATCACGCCTCAACCGGCTTTAGTCTTCAAAAAGGTATCGCCCTTGCTGGAAATTAGCAGATTGCCTACGCCCAGATGAATGAAGTGCAGGGTGGCTAATTCTTCTAAGGCTTCGTCAAGTTGTTTTTTGCCGAGGTCGCATTTGATGGCGTCTTTATAGGTCCATCCTTTGCCTTTTAGCTGCTCAAGGATGATAAGGTGATACGGCTCGTACATCAGGTGATCAATTAGGTTGACTCTAATATACGTATTTTTTAGTTAATTGGTAATTAGTTATTTGCGAATGTTAATTGGTGGGCGATTGACTTGTGATTTGTTGGTTAGTAATTCGGAAGCCTGATCACCAATCACTGATTAACCAACCACTGTTTCAATGTTTCAGTTGTTTATGGTGTGAAATGGTGAAACAAGTGAAACACGCTCTCATGTATCAGCTTTCAGTACATTGGCAAGCAGCTGTTTAGCCTTGCTTTTTGCCCTCAGGATGTCAATAGGAATAACAATGACATAAAAAATACTGAAAAACCATATTCCCTCATACGCTTTATCCGATATTAATACAATTAACATACAACCGTATGCCAAAAGGAACTGATAGTACTCCCAACAATAGTTAAGCGTCAAAAGCTTTTCGCCGTTCGGGTTGTCGCTTATTATCAATTCACCTTCGTCCAGCATATAAGGTTCGGTGCTCCATCGGAGCCGCCAGAGGTTGTCTTTAAATGCGATCGATTTATCGGTTACATAGTCAACATTGTATTTCTTCTCGTTTAATTCAAGCTGTGCCAGGGCAATAATCTCGTATGACTCCAGGGTGGTTGTTGCAGAAGTATGAAATTTCAGCTTAAAATATCTCATTGATAATAAGGTCAATAGAAGGTACTAACCCGGACATGATTAATATCACTACCAATTAAGTTTCGCTCTAAATTGATTTGCCTTCAAAAAATGTTTGAGTTCTTCGATTTGCTTCTGGTCGATAGGGTGGGTTTTGATAAGGTTTGCAATGGTTTTGCTTTGATAAATAAGCAGCCAGCCGGGTATTATCTTTACCTTGTAAACGCCGCTCCAATCAAGGTTGCTGGTAAAAGATTCGCCGTTAACGGTATAACCGCTATCCGAAAATGTATAGGTTATATTTTCTTTCAGCCGGTAATTGGTTCGGAAGTTTCTGCCAGTCATAAAAAACACCATCACCAGCATCGTTACACCCATTACAGTTATGAAAAGAAAATAGCTGTAAGTATCATCATCCAATATCGCGAACCGCCTGGTGAACAGCAACAAAACATGATAAACCAGGAACAACCCCGCCAGGGCATTGATAATAATAAATAGCGGACGACGCAGGGACAGCCCGTAATTAAGATTGCGATACTCTTGTAGTGTAAGCTGATGAGTGATGCTAAAAGTATTCATATACTTCAGGTTCAGGTGAATCTGTTTGTCTGTCCGAAAGATACGAAAGTGTTTTAGATATCGAAAGCGGACAAATTGCAGATGGCCGTTGCTAGTGTTTCATTGTTTCAGTTGTTTAGGGTGTGCAATGATGAAACAAGTGAAACACACTCTCCGCACGTCATAGCGAGTGATAGCGTGGCTATCTCTGAACTGCGCCAGTCAATTGTGATGCCGTGAGTTGGTTGTTTCCGCGTAGCGCCTCTATCCGGTCAGCTTTTCGTGATGCTTTTTAATTATTTCAAATTATTCTTTATTAATACAAAATAATCTTTATATTTGACAGCTCGTTCTGCCAATCCCTCCCTTTGTTGCACTGTTTCAATCCCTGAACCTTGAAACGTATGAAACGCGTTCATTAGTTATTTAGTGATTAGTTAACTAGTGATTAGGCAGACAAACCACTAATCACAAACCAACAAATCACCAGTTAACAAGCTAACCAACCACCAACACATGCAAACCAAACCACTCTCCCCACAGCCGGGCGAAGCTGCGGCACAACCCACCATTTCGCCAAAGATCAATTTCGCTGATCTCACCTTACCTACCACCATGCGCAAGGGTCTTCCGGAAGCTATCCGCGAAGAGCTGCTGCGCGATAACCAGGAATACTGGGCGCAGGAAGACGTTGCCCGCGGCCTGTTCCTGTTTCGGCCCGTAACCAAATGGATAGCCGAATCGAAAAACGAACCCATCCCCAAAATGCTGTTCTCAGAGTTCTGGCACGAGGGCGAACTGTGCATCCTGTTTTCGGATACCAACCTGGGCAAATCGGTACTGGCCATACAAATTGGCGATAGCATTAGTCGCGGCCGGCCAATACCGGGTTTCAAGATGGAAGCCGATGCGCAAAAGGTAATGTATTTCGATTTTGAGATGAGCAAAAAGCAGCTGGAGGTGCGCTACGCCGTGGATTACAAGGAGCACTTTGAGTTTCACCCCGACTTCTACCGCGCCGTCATCGACCCCGATTTTGATCTGCCGGAGGATTCAGTCGGATATGAGCAGTATCTGGCCGAGTCGCTGGAGTCGAGTGTAGTGGCCAGTGGCGCCAAAGTGCTCATCATTGATAACCTGACCTACCTGCGCAACGAGACCGAAAAGGCGCACAGTGCCCTGCCGCTGATGAAGCAGCTCAAAAGGCTCAAAACCAAGCACCGGCTCAGTATCCTTGCCCTGGCGCACACCCCCAAACGCGATAAAAGCAAGCCCATCACCCGCAACGACCTGCATGGCAGCAAGATGCTGATCAACTTTTGCGACAGCGCCTTTGCCATCGGCGAGAACCCTAAGGATAAGGATGTGCGCTACCTGAAGCAGATAAAGCAGCGCAACACCGGCGAACTATACGGTTCCGAAAACGTGTGTGTATGCGTCATCAGCAAGCCGCACAACTTTTTGCAGTACGAGTTTACCGGCTTTGGCCGCGAATGGGATCACCTGAAAGAGCCATCGGAAGGCAGTCCCGACCACCTGCTTGAAAAAGTACGCGAGCTGCACGACGTAGGTATGACGCAGCGCGAAATTGCCGCCGAGCTGGCCATATCAGCCGCTAAAGTGAACAGGTTGCTGAAGAAGATAGCTTTCAGCTTTGGTCTTTCTGCTTTCAGCTCCTTCAACAAGCTATTTTATTCACTCTGTTCGCATGTCTTCCACCTTCGAACTCGGTACTTAGAAAGGTTTGAACGATCTTTTCGGCCAGCTCTATCGAGATAAAACGAGCAGGAATACATACAATATTAGCATCGTTGTGCTTGCGTGCCAGGCTGGCCAGCTCTTCGTTCCAGCAGATAGCGGCACGGATGCCCTGGTGTTTGTTGGCAGTAATAGCAACACCATTGGCGCTGCCGCAAACAAGGATACCGTAATCGAACTCACCGTTTTCAACTGCTGAAGCAACAGGATGGGCGAAATCAGGATAATCGGCTGATTCGGCGGAATAAGTGCCAAAATTTTTCAGGAGGTCGCTGTTAAGCCATTTGGCTATCGCTTCTTTGTATTCAAACCCGGCATGGTCGGAGCCGATAGCTACTTTCAAGTCATTCATTGCTCAAATCTATTATTAAATCTAAGCAGCGAAGGTAAAGATTTTGTTAGAAAGCCCCGGGGCTTAAATGTTCATCAATCCCTCTTCCTTCTCCTTCTTTGCCTTCCGTTTTTCAACGATTGCTGCTATCATGATGCTAAGTTCATATAACAACAACAGCGGAAGCGCAACCACACACATGCTCAGCGCATCAGGGGTAGGGGTGATGAAGGCAGCAAGGATCAGGATAATTACTACCGCATATCTGCGCGTTTTACGCATAAATTTCGGAGTAAGCACGCCGATATATGCCAGTATGTAAACTACGATAGGTAATTGAAACGCAATGCCCGATGCCAAAGTCAGCATAGTTACTGTAGAGATATAGGAGTCGATACTGAACATGTTGGTGATGCTATCACTAACGGAGTAAGTTGCCAAAAATTTGACTGCGAGAGGCGTAACAATAAAATAGCCAAAGGTAACCCCCAAAGCAAACAGTAATGAGGAGTAGAACACAAATCCACTGGCTGCTTTGCGCTCCTTTTGGTGCAGAGCAGGCCTGATGAAACGCCATATTTCCCACAGTATGTACGGAATGCCAATGGTGATGCCAATGACAATAGCCGAATTAAGCTGCAGGTTAAATTGGCCTGCCAATTCGGTACTGATGAGTTTCACTTGAAAATCTTTTACACAGAGGCTGTCGGCGCCAATCCAGGGAATCAAGCTGTGCAGCCATTCGCCAAACTCACACATTTTGCGATAGGTGTAAAAATGGTTATTCCCCGGCGCCATCACGATGCCGTCAAATAGCTCATGATAAAAAGCGAACGCAAAAATTGCTAAAACTAAGATAGCCAAAGCAGAGCGTACCAGATGCCAGCGCAAAGCCTCGAGATGTTCGAAAAACGACATTTCACCCTCAAGGTCTTTGCCCTTGTTCTTAATTGCACCAACCAACTTATCGCCTAGTTTGCTCATCGCTTTAAAGTAAACAGCACGCTGAAAAATTCAGCATGCTATTTACGATTTAATTTTTTATTGTAATACTTTAAATAGAATATTCGAAGGTTTCCATGAATTTGGTGGTAAAATTACCTGCCCTGAAGTTGGGGTCCTGCAGTAATTTTAAATGGAACGGAATAGTTGTCTTAATACCTTCGATCACGAACTCGCTCAGCGCGCGCTCCATAGTGCTCAATGCTTCCTCACGGGTTTGAGCAACACAAATCACCTTAGCGATCATCGAATCATAATTCGGCGGAATCACATAGCCTGAATAAACGTGCGTATCCACACGAACACCATGACCACCTGGTGAGTGGAAATTGGTGATCTTGCCGGGAGCAGGACGGAAATTATTGGCAGGATCCTCGGCATTGATACGGCACTCAATGGCGTGCATTGTTGGCTCGTAATTCTTGCCGGAGATTGGAATACCGGCGGCAACTTTGATCTGTTCTTTGATCAGGTCGAAGTTGATCACCTCTTCGGTAACCGGGTGCTCCACCTGGATACGGGTATTCATCTCCATAAAATAGAAGTTGCGGTCCTTGTCAACCAAAAACTCGACAGTTCCGGCGCCTTCATATTTAACGGCTTTAGCGCCTTTGATAGCGGCTTCGCCCATTCTTTTACGGAGTTTCTCGGTCATGAATGGAGAAGGTGATTCTTCTACCAGTTTTTGGTGACGACGTTGTATCGAGCAGTCGCGTTCTGATAAATGGCAAACTTTGCCATACTGGTCGCCCACGACTTGTATCTCGATGTGACGTGGGTCAACTACATATTTTTCCAGGTACAAACCATCGTTGCCAAAAGCAGCGCCCGATTCAGCCTTAGCCGAATCCCAGGCTGGTTCAAATTCCGAATCCTTCCAAACCTGGCGCATGCCGCGGCCACCGCCACCGGCGGTTGCCTTTAAGATAACCGGGTAGCCAATTTTGTTAGCTAACGCGATACCCTCTTTAACATCGCCCAGCAAACCTTCCGAACCCGGGATAGTGGGTACGCCGGCCTTTTTCATAGTTGCTTTGGCCGACGCCTTATCACCCATGGCATTGATTTGGTCAGCAGTAGCGCCAATAAATTTGATGCCGTAATCGGCGCAAATTGCCGAAAACTTAGCGTTTTCCGACAAGAAGCCATAACCCGGATGGATCGCATCCGCGTTAGTCAGCTCGGCGGCCGAAATGATATTTGGGATATTTAAGTAAGAATCGCGGCTTGGGGGCGGGCCAATACATACCGCCTCATCAGCGAAGCGAACGTGCAGGCTGTCCCTGTCGATTGTAGAATATACAGCTACGGTTTTGATGCCCATCTCTTTGCACGTGCGTATCACACGAAGGGCAATTTCACCACGGTTAGCTATTAATATTTTTTTGAACATTGATTTTCAGTTAAGAGTTGATTGAGTTGATCAGGTTGATTAAGTTAACTATTCAACTCAATCAACTTAATCAACCATTCACTTAATATTAAGCTGGTTCAACCAAAAACAACGGCTGATCGTATTCAACAGGCGAAGCGTTGTCAACCAGTACCTTCACGATCTTGCCCGAAACTTCAGATTCGATCTCGTTGAACAGTTTCATCGCTTCGATAATGCAAAGCACGTCACCAGTTTTGATCTCGTCGCCTACGTTTACGAACAGCGGTTTATCTGGTCCTGCCGAGCGGTAGAAAGTACCTATCATCGGCGATTTGATCGTGATGTATTTCGAGGTGTCAGCTGCAGGTGCTGCTGCAGCAACAGGAGCAGAAGTTTCAGCCGCCGGCGCAATTGCAGCCGGTGCAGCCGGCGCTGGTGCAACATACTGTATTGCTTCCGTCGGAACGTTGGCATTTACATAGGTGGGCGCCTGGTTGGTTTTTATCGTAATCTTAAATTCGTTCTGTTCGATCGAAACTTCATTTACCCCCGATTTTGCCACGAAGCGGATCAGGTCCTGAATCTGTTTAATATCCATAGGATTGGAATTGGTTTTGGATAAAGATTAAATCTAAGTTATATGTTAATGTGCGGATGTGCAAATATGCAAATCTGCAATAGTCTAATTAGTTAGTGTTAGCAGCAACAAAGAAACAAAACTTAAATCGATGTGCAAATATGCAAATGTGCAGATGTGCGAATGATGTTTTATTCAATTTATTGTTAACAATGGATATTTATAAAAGTTGGGGCATTTGCACATTTGTAAACTGCACATCTGCACATCAAATTTAATACGCCCACTTCAGGAAGACGGATCCCCAGGTAAACCCGCCGCCAAAGGCAGCCAGGATCAGGTTATCACCCTTCTTGAACTTGCTTTCCCACTCCCACAAGCACAATGGAATTGTGCCGTTGGTGGTGTTACCGTAACGCTCTATGTTGATGATCACCTTATCAGCGCTGACACCGGTACGATTGGCCGTAGCGTCGATGATGCGTTTATTGGCCTGATGCGG